>CALAVD010000300.1 GCA_937892085.1 uncultured Prevotellaceae bacterium | reverse complement strand
GATTAGGGCAGTCAAGACAGCGAGTGGCCTCCATTACTGCCTGCTCGGCATTGATGCCCTGGTTCACCTCCTCATTGCAAGTGATGCGGTAAGCAGGGTCGAGCTGAGGCATCTCAACGCGGGCTATATTGTTTCTCTCTTTTGCGGTTTTGGACTTGCGCAGTTCCTCGCGCCAAGCCTCATTGCGAGATTCGTTATAGTTTTCCATTATTTTCAGACAATTAAAGACAATACTTTTGTTTTCTTTAAATTACAGACAATTGACTCGGTGTTATAGTCAAACAATTACTAACAATTATTCTTGTTTCTTCTTTATTAATGAGAATTACTATTGCCTCGTCAGCTTGTCAGCTAATTTACATTTTCAAGCGCATTAACAACTCGTCGAAGTCAATCTCATGAGCATCAAACTCAGGACCCTCAACACACACAAAGCGAGTCTTGCCACCAACGCTCACGCGGCAAGCACCGCACATGCCGGTGCCGTCAACCATGATAGCGTTGAGCGACGCCTCGGTGGGTACCTCATACTTCTTGGTTAGCAGCGACACAAACTTCATCATGATGGCAGGGCCGATGGTCACCACTTTATCAACTTTCTCACGCTTGATAACCTCTTCAACACCGGCAGTCACAAGGCCTTTGTTGCCGTAGCTGCCGTCGTCGGTCATTATGATTACGTCGTCGCTTGAAGCGCGAACCTCATCCTCAAGGATAATCAAGTCTTTAGTGCGGCCTGCCAGCACGCTAACTACGCGGTTGCCAGCAGCCTTCATCGCCTTGATAATGGGCAGCAATGGAGCCACGCCCACACCACCACCACAGCACAGCACGGTGCCGTAGTTCTCGATGCGAGTGGCCTGTCCCAGAGGACCTACCACGTCGGTCAAGCAATCGCCCGGCTCAAGGGCACAAATCTTGCGGGTGGAGTCGCCCACAGCCTGAATCACCAGTGTGATGGTGCCGGCAGCTGGGTCGCTGTCGGCGATTGTCAATGGAATTCTCTCTCCCTTCTCACCGCAACGCACAATCACAAAGTGACCTGCACGGCGAGCTTTTGCAATAAGAGGAGCTTCAACAACGAGCTTAGTTACATTCTCGCTGAAACGCTCTTTGCTTACAATCTTATTCATTGATGTTTATTGTTAATAGTGAATTAGTTTTTTAATTGAACGTGCAAAGGTAAGCAGATTTTCTGAAATCCCAATCGTTTAGGAGATAAAGTTATAAACAAATGCATCAATAACTGGTGCGCTGCACGTCTTTCACACCTTTGAGGTTCTTGATTTTCTTGATTAGCAGGTCAAGGTTGTCGAGGCTGTTGATGCCTATGACAAGAAAGCCTTCAAAGATGCCTCCCATGCTGTTGATTGACACGCTGCGAAGCACAGTGTCTCCTTCTTTGTTGATGAGCGATGTGATGTTCGACACAATACCTATGTCATCGTTGCCCACCACCTTAAGAGTAGCGGCAAACTGCTTGCCCACCTTACCGCTCCACTGCGAGCGGATGATGCGGTAAGGGTATTTAGTGAGCAGATGCTTCACGTTGCCACAGTCACGCCTGTGCACCTTGATGGCTCCGTCGCTGGCGACAAATCCCACGATGGGGTCACCATAGATGGGGTTGCAGCACCGCGACAGCTTGTAGTTGATGCCCTTGACATTGTTACCTATCACGAGAATATCGTCGCTGCCACGCTCATCGTCTTCCTTTTTGCTCTGCAGCACAAAGTTCTCGGCCGCCTCATGTGGCTTGCTCGTTTCCTGCTGCTTTGCCAAGAAATCGAGATACTCCTCAACGAGCGTGCTAATCTCAATTTCCCCCTCATCAACATCGGCATAGAAGTCGGTGTTCTGTTTATAGCCCTTCTTGCTGATGAAGCGGCTCATAGTGGCCTCGTCAATCTCTATCTTGCGGTTCTTGAAGCGACGTTGCACCAGTTCGCGTCCCATATCGGCTTTCTTCGACTGTGCCTCGTTCAGAGCCTGCTTAATCTTGTTGCGTGCCTTGCTGGTCTTGACGAAATTAAGCCAGTCAACGCGCGGCACCTGAGTAGAGGACGTCAAAATCTCAACCGTGTCGCCACTGCGCAGCTTGTAGTTGATTTTCTGGTTCTTGCCATCTACCTTAGCCCCCGTGCAGCTGCACCCCACTCGCGAGTGGATGCGGAAGGCGAAGTCGAGCACCGTAGCCCCTTTGGGGAACTCAAACACATCGCCGCGAGGGGTGAACACAAACACCTCCTCGTCGTAGAGATTGACGTGCATGTCGCGAATGAGATCCATACGGTTCTTGCTGCCCTCCTCAAGCACTTCGCGCACGTTGTTCATCCAGCGGTCGATGCTGCCGTCGTCTTTCACGCCTTTATATCGCCAGTGCGCCGCCAGTCCGCGCTCAGCCACCTCGTCCATGCGCTCGGTGCGTATCTGCACCTCCACCCATTTCTGCTCCGGGCCCAGCACGGTGATGTGCAGGCTCTCGTAGCCGTTCGACTTCGGCACCGACAGCCAGTCGCGCATGCGCTTGGGGTTCGACGTGTACATATCGGTGATGATGGCAAAGGTCTGCCAGCACTGCTGCTTCTCCAGCTCCACGGGGCAGTCGATGATGATGCGGATGGCGAAGAGGTCGTACACGCCCTCGAAGCCGCACTTCTGCTTCTTCATCTTCTGCCAGATGCTGTGTATCGACTTCGTGCGCCCCTTGATGTGAAACTTGAAGCCTGCCGCCGTCAGCTTCGCCTCTATGGGCTTGATGAAGCGGGCCACGTAGGCATCGCGGGCCTGCTTCGTGGCACTGAGCTTCTCGCGTATCATGTAGTAGGCATCGTGCTCCAGGTACTTCAGCGACAGGTCCTCCAGCTCGCTCTTCAGCTTGTACAGGCCCAGTTTGTGCGCCAGCGGGGCATAGAGATAGGCCGCCTCCTCGCTCACGCGAAGGCCCGCCTCCTGAGGGAGAACCCGTCTTACAAAATACGCCTTCTGAAGGCCCCGCTGGTAACTATTTCCTCCACGGAAATCCGTAACGGCACAGCTTCCGGCAAAGACATGTCCAACTGGCTGATGTAGCATGATTCACACTGAGACAGAGCGCAAGTTCCTGGTGAAGGGCACGGCCTTCAAAGATGAAGCCGTTGCCGCCCACCGTATAAAGCAGGGCTACATAGCCCGCGACAACGGGAACTCCGTCCGCGTCCGCATCAAGGACACCACCGGTATTCTTACCATAAAAGGCCCATCGGCCGATGAAATTTCCCGCACGGAATGGGAGATTGAAATCCCTCTCCCAGATGCCGAAGCCCTTCTCAAACTCTGTCACGGCGGCATTATCGATAAAACCCGCTACATAGTTCCGGAGGGAGGTACACTATCGGAAACCTCCTCCGGAAGGGTATTCGAAGTTGATGAGTTTTATGGGAACAACGAAGGATTGGTGATGGCGGAGATTGAACTGGAGAAGGCCGATGATCCTTTTGTAAAGCCCGAATGGCTTGGAGAGGAAGTGACGGGTAACAGGCGTTATTATAATTCTTACCTGTCACTTCACCCTTTCAAAACCTGGTAATTAGGCAAAAACACATTTTATTTTTCCTATATTTTTGTTAAATTTGTAGGCTTAAAGAAATTTTTTATTCTAATTCATAGCAATTATGGTATCTTATAAAGATTTGGGCCTTGTGAACACCCGCGAGATGTTCAAGAAGGCCGTAGACGGCGGTTACGCCATCCCCGCATTCAATTTCAACAACATGGAGCAGCTCCAGGCCATCATCC
>CALAVD010000299.1 GCA_937892085.1 uncultured Prevotellaceae bacterium | reverse complement strand
GAGTTCAGACGTGTGCTCTTCCGATCTGGTTGGCCATTCGGCGGTTAGCGTTGCGCATGATGCTCTCAAGTCCGCCAAAGAGCAGCGACTGGCGCATTACATTGAGGTCACTTGACAATGGATTGACAATCGTGACACACTGCTCTGCGGGGTAAGCCTTGAGGTCGTTGTAGTATGCGCCCTTCGTCAGCGAGTTGTTCAGAATTTCGTTGAAACCGGCACCCACGAGTTGCTCAGCCACCAGATTCATCAGTTTGTGTCGTTGATCCTCAAAGTCCTTGACAGTCAGCGTTGACTTTAGCTGTGTAGGTATCTCCACGTTGTTGTAGCCATAGATGCGCAGGATATCCTCCACCACGTCGCAGGGGCGCTGCACATCCACGCGATAGGTGGGCACCACGAGGTTGAGCTTCTCGTCGTCCTCGGCGGTAATTTCCATCTCAAGGCTCTTGACAATGCTCTTCACCGTGTCTTTGTCGAGATTCTTGCCTATGAGGCTGTTAACATAGTCGTAGCGCAGCTCCACGGGGAAACCAGGGAAGTCGTGCTGCTTGATATCAACAATCTCGCCGCAAATCTCACCACCGGCAATCTCCTTGATGAGCATGGCGGCAAGTTTGAGGTTGTAAATCACGTCGTTGGGGTCGATGCCGCGCTCGTTGCGGAATGATGCATCGGTGTTCAGCGCAAAGCGGCGAGCGCTCTTGCGTATCCATGTGGGATGGAAATAAGCTGCCTCGAGGAAGATGTCGGTAGTCGCCTCGGTGACACCGCTGTCAAGCCCGCCAAAAACGCCACCAATGCACATGGGTTCCTCGGCGTTGCATATCATCAGGTCGCGGTCGGTGAGCGTGCGCTCCACGCCGTCGAGGGTGACGAATTTAGTGCCTGGCGCACAGGTCTTAACCACTACCTTGCCGCCTTTAATCTTGTTCAGGTCGAAGCAGTGTAGTGGTTGGTTGGTGCCAAGCAGGATATAGTTGGTGATATCTACAATGCTGTTGATGGGGCGCTGACCGACGGTGGTGAGGTAGTCCTTAAGCCACTTGGGGCTCTCGCCAACCTTCACGTTGCGGATGGTCAAGCCGCAATAGCGGGGGCAGGCCTCGCCAGTGACCACCTCCACAGGGGTGGCACCATCGGTGCGGTCGATTTTGAAGGCGTCAACGCTGGGACGACGCAGGTTGCCGTCCTTGCCGTGGCACTTGAGCCAAGCGTTGAGGTCGCGCGCCACGCCGTAGTGCGAACCGCCGTCAATGCGGTTGGGTGTGAGGTCCACTTCTATGAGCCAGTCGCTCTCTATGCCATAATAGGTGGCTGCCGGGGTGCCCACCACAGCGTCGTCGGGGAGCACAATAATGCCGGCATGGTCGCTGCCAATGCCTATCTCGTCCTCGGCGCATATCATGCCGCAAGACTCGGTGCCGCGAAGCTTAGATTTCTTGATTACAAACTCCTTGTCGCCATCGTAGAGCACTGTGCCCACGGTGGCCACTACCACCTTTTGCCCTGCCGCCACATTGGGGGCACCACACACTATCTGCACGGGGTCTTCGCCATTGCCTAAGTCAACGGTGGTCAGGTGCAGGTGGTCACTGTTGGGGTGAGGCTCGCAGGTGAGCACCTGGCCCACCACTATGCCTTTAAGGCCGCCACGTATTGTCTCTACTTCCTCCACTGCACCCACTTCAAGTCCGAGCGAGGTGAGAGCGTCGCCCACCTCCTGGGCAGTGAGGTCAAAGTCAAGGTATTGTTTCAACCATTTTAATGAAATGTTCATGTGCTATGCTATATTGTTGTTTTTGTGTTACCTATTTTAATAGGGCAAAGGGTGCCCCTTTGCAATCAACCTGCAAAGGTAGTAAATTTTTAATTAATGTGGTGCGTTTAAACCCTAAACTTTCACTTTTCCTTTCTATCATTGAATTATTTGATGCATATCACCACATTTTTCCATACTATTTTGGGTGTTTTGCCCACATTTTTCCAGGTCTGCTCTGTATTCAAAAAATCTGCGCACTGTTGCAAAAAGAAGCGACGGTATTGCCTTAGGCAATCGCGTCGCTCCAATTCAACAATTTAAAATTCTGTAAGGAGGTGTTTTTGCTTTACTTCTTGTTGAGAATAAGGTCGGCAAGGAGCTTGGCGCTGGCGCCCTCGTAGATCTTCACCTCGCTGTCGCGCTGATAGGTTAGGTTGAGGAATTTGAAGAGCTGGAATGCGGCAAACTGCCTGTCGGCAGAGACGCACATGTCGAGCCTGGTGCTGCCAATAGCCACTGCCAACTTGCCACGTGCCCCTTCTACAAGTTTCTCAAGCTTCGCCTCAGGTGCGTTGAGCAGGCTTTGCAGTATTTGTCCGTCTGAAGCTGTGTATTCAAATTGATGTCCCTTCACTTTGCTGCCTGTGGGAGTGTAAATCACTGTCTCTCCAAAGAAAGACTTGCGGGTTGTTATATTATTGTTGTTGAGCACCTCGGCGCCCATATCTAATTTTTTAACTTTTGCCATGTTTTTTTGATTTATTGTTTTTTATGTTAATTATGTAACTGAGTCCACTTTAAAAAATAAAAGCACACGAATTAAACTAAT
>CALAVD010000298.1 GCA_937892085.1 uncultured Prevotellaceae bacterium | reverse complement strand
TGAGCTCTCAATGGCTTGCCGGTGTTTTTCTCGGTAGTCGCCTTGGCGACCGGTGCCTTGCCGTTCTCGCCCACACGCATAGTGCCTGGGTCATCGGCAATCTCGTCCTGCTCGGGGTCATAGACCTTCTTCACCTCCACCAGTTTATCGCGTCGTGTGGCAACCACCTGATGGTTCCACTTCACCGAGATGGTGTCGTAGTACATCCATCCCTTCACAGGCATCACCTTGTTGTAGAACAACTTGAGTTTCCTGAATTTCGACTCATAATCGGTGCAGTTACCTATGTTTATCACATGGCCCTTTACCGATGGCACGAGGATTATGTTGTTAGTGTCGCTAATGCAGTACATCGTCACTAAGGCCTTTAACGCCGAGTCGCTTTCCACATACTGCACAAGCGGCAGCAAGCGCATCGGCGTGAAACGGTTGGTAAAACGCCCCTGCACCACCGGCACATCGATGTTGCAGGCAGCAACGGCGGTCATGCGCTTGCCAAACTTGTTGACATAGTAGGACTGGTCACCGTCGAAGACACGCATCACGGGCACTATCTGCGCCACTTTAATCAAGAGGTTGCCGCCGTTGACAAACATGCACTCCGCCGTCTCGATATACTGTGATTGTAGAAGCACCTTCTCGATTTCTTCCACGTTGATTTGCCACACAGGCATATTCTCAACCACGATGCGCTTGCGCTTGAGCTCCTCGATGACATAGTCGGCAGTGACAAAGGTTGCATTCTCGCTGTTCATGATTTCAACCTTTATCTCATGGCACACCTCGTCACGGCTCTTGCCTCTTGCCCAGAATGTACCTCCTATGAGCAGAGCCAAGAGCACTAAAAGCAATATGTAACGTGCAATTTTCAACGCGTCTTTACTTTTTCGCAAATTTCGGGCAACAAATCAACGATGTCGCCTGCGCCAAGTACTAATAAAATATCAAAGTTAAGCAAATGTATCGACTTAATCAAATTTTCTTTCGAATAAATTGATTTTTTCGCACATTTCACATCTTTTAATATAATTTCGCTCGTAATTCCCTCGATAGGAAGCTCGCGAGCTGGATAAATAGGCAACAAAATCACCTCGTCGGCATGAGAAAGCGCTGAGGCAAACTCGGGTGCGAAGTCGCGGGTGCGAGTGTAGAGGTGAGGCTGGAACACCACCGTCAGTTTGCGACCGGCATAGAGGTCACGCACGCTCTTGATGCTTGCCAGCAGTTCGTTAGGGTGATGAGCATAGTCGTCAATCACCACCTTGCCATTCTCGCCTGGCTCCTTAAGCCAGAACTCAAAGCGGCGTTTGGCACCCTGGAATGTGGCTATCGCTTCGCGCAACGCTTCGGGAGCCACACCCTCCAGGCGGCAAGCCGCCATCGAGGCTATCGCGTTCTCGATATTGATATCCACTGGCACTCCAAGCTTTACATCGGCAATGGTCTCCCAGGGGGTCACAAAGTCGAAGACAATCTCACCATTGCCCTTGCGCACATTGCTTGCGTGGAAATCGCCTTCCTCTTTAGAATAAGTATAAACCTTCACGCCTTGAGCCACACGGGGCTTTAGGGCAAGGCCAGTGTGCACTATCAAGGCGCCATCGCTGCGCACCAGCTCGGTGAAATGAGCAAAACTCTCGAGATAGTTCTCATAGTTGCCATAGATGTCGAGATGATCGGGGTCGGTACTGGTAACGACGGCGATATAGGGCTTTAGGTGGTGGAATGAGCGGTCAAACTCATCGGCCTCGATAACCGAGTAGGGGCTATCGGGAGCCAACAGGAAGTTGCTGCCATAGTTGCGCAAAACACCGCCCAAGAAGGCGTTACACCCCACACCAGCCACCGTGAGGATGTGAGCCGCCATGCTCGACGTGGTGGTCTTGCCGTGAGTGCCGGCAAAGCACAGACCCTTGCTGCTCTCGGTGACGAGACCCAGCACTTTAGCACGCTTCACCACCTCAAAGCCATTGTCACGGAAGTACCTCAACCCGGCGTGGCTGTCGGGGACAGCAGGAGTATAAACCACCAGCGTGGTCGCCGGGTCGCGGCAATAGTCGGGTATCAAGGCGGGACTCTCGTCAAAGACGATTTCTACCCCCTCATCAACGAGAGCGCGGGTCAGCTCACTGGGAGTGCGGTCATAGCCGGCAATCTTCTTGCCAAGAGCCAGGAAATAACGCTCCAGCGCTGCCATGCCAATTCCTCCGGCACCCACAAAATATAATGACTTATAATCTTTCATATTCAGCAAAAGGAGTTAAATCTGTTAAAGGAATTAAATCAGTTACATCCCCTATCCGCACAGCGGCTACACTTAACACTTAATTTGCTATTTGCAGCACTTTATCTACAATTAGCTCGGCCGAGTCGCGCAAGGCCATCTTCGACACGTTGTCGCTGAGCATCTTGAGGATTTTCTCATCACCTATCGTTGAGAGCATCACGTCAACGAGCTTAACGCCTGCATCGATGTCAGGAATCATCAGCGCCGCATTGCGAGAGACGAGAGCCATCGCATTCTTAGTTTGATGGTCCTCGGCAACATTGGGCGAGGGAATGAGCAACGACGCTTTGCCAAGAAGCTGAAGCTCGCTGATGGAGCTCGCTCCGGCACGTGAAATCACTAAATCGGCAGCACGATAAGCTAAGTCCATATTGCTGATGAACGGCATCTGCTTGATATTGGTGACATTCGACGAGATAAGGGCTTCGCGGCAACGACCGTCGTAGATGCGTCCCGACTGCCATATCACCTGAACGTCGTCGTGCTTGCCTATGGTGCGCAACCCGGCGATGATGCTGTCGTTGATGGTGCGGGCACCTAAGCTGCCGCCCACTATCAGCACTGTGCGCTTGTGAGGGTCAAGACCGAATGCCTCACGCGACTCCTCGGGAGTGGCTTCACACTCGAGAAGCGCACGGCGCACGGGATTTCCCGTGAGCACAATCTTGTCGGCAGGGAAGTAACGCTCCATGCCTTCGTAGGCCACACAGATGCACTTCGCTTTCTTGGCGAGCAGCTTGTTGGCAACGCCAGCGTAAGAATTCTGCTCCTGCAGCAAAGTGGGGATGTCGTGCTTCTGGCACTCGCGAAGCATGGGACCGCTGGCATAGCCTCCCACTCCCACCGCCACATTGGGCTGGAACTGGTCGAGGATGGTGCGAGCCTGTATCATACTCTTCTTGAGCTGATAGAGCACCTTGAAATTGCGCCACAGACGCTTGCGGTCGAAGCCCACCACCGGCAAGCCCTTAATCTCATAGCCCGCCGCTGGCACGCGTTCCATCTCCATGCGCCCCTCGGCGCCCACAAACAGGATATTAGCCTGTGGCACACGACGCTTGATTTCGTTGGCTATCGACAAGGCGGGGAAGATGTGTCCGCCTGTGCCTCCGCCACTTATCAACACACTTAATTTGTTAGTTTTTCCACTCATTTTTTACAGGTATTTCTGACGGATTTCGGGCGTCAAGACCGCTGGGCAACTGTTGCCCGTCATCCTTGTTCTTTCCGTTACTATGATTGGCAATAGTGCGGCTCACACTGAGCATCACGCCAATGGCAATGCTGTTGACGATTATCGATGTGCCACCCTTAGAGATGAGCGGCAAGGGCTCTCCCGAGACGGGGAACACGCCAGTGTTGATTGCCATGTGGAACAGCGCCTGGAACGTGATCATCGACGCCATTCCTATTATGAGCAGGGCCGGCAGCACGCGGTGACATCGCCGAGCTATCATCGCCGCTCGCGACAGTAGCCACAGGTATAGGATTATCACGAAGATGCCACCCACCAGTCCTATCTCTTCCACAATAATAGAGAATATGTAATCGCTGAATGCCAAGGGCAGACGGCTGCACTCGCGAGAGTTGCCTATGCCCACTCCCCACAGCCCGCCATGCGCCTGAGCTATGATGGAGAACATCTCCTGGGAGTTCTGACTATTGATAGAGTCATGTATCAGCTCATCGCGATGAAGCCAGTTGTAGATGCGGTCCTTGCGCATGCCATGACGGTCCACAATCTTGCTCTTGTCAACACCCGCAGCTTTATTTTCCTGAATAGCAGTCACCTGACGCATATTTTCCTCGCGTTTCTCGCTGAGGTCTTTCCACACCCAAAACAGGCCTCCCACTATACCATATACTATCAACACCACTAAGAGTTTCTTGAACCGAGCACCACCCACCACAAACATTGCGGCACTGATGGCCATGAGCAGCAGGGTGTTAGTCAATCCACTCTGTATCATCAACGCACCAAAAAGTGCCACTAATGCAGCCGAGATCACGACGCCCTTAGTAGAGACGTCGCGGTCTTCCTGATTGGTAGCCATGATGTAAGCAAGAGCGGTGACTGCCGAGAGCTTCGCAAGCTCCGAAGGCTGTACCGACAAGCTGATGATAGGTATCGTGAACGAGCGTTGAGCACCATTCACCACCTCACCAGCCACCATCACATAGATAAGTGCCACCATGGTGAATATCCACAGCAAGGGGATGAGCACCAGCAACAGCAACTTGTTGTTGTAGTTGACACGGCTCAAGCCCACGAGGAACACAGCTCCTATCACAAGATACTTAACCTGCTTGATAATGGGTTCATACACTCCAAGCATAGCCACATCGCGGCTCGAGGCAGAGTAGGACTCCACCACCGAGAGCACCACCAGCGTGAGGTAGATACCCCATATCCACGGGTCGCCGTAGCGCTGCGTCATTTCCCTATATTTTGACACTTTTTCACTCATAACATTTTCGTGTTTTTCAAATCGCCGGAATTACTTTAAGTTATTGACACACTCCTTGAACTGAGCGCCACGGTCCTCGTAGCTCTTGAACAGGTCGAAGCTGGCGCAGCAGGGCGACAGCAGCACGGTGGTGCCGTCGGTGGCAAGAGCGTGGCACTTGGCAACACACTCAGCCATGCTCCCGGCATCCTCTATCACAGGAACTTTGCCGTCGAAGAAAGCGTGCAACTTGCTGTTATCAACTCCCAAGCATACTATGGCCACCACCTTCTCCTTGACAAAAGCCTCTATCTCGCTGTAGTCGTTACCCTTGTCCTTGCCACCTAATATCAGCACCACGGGGTCGGTCATGCTCTCAAGGGCATACCAAGTGGAGTTGACATTCGTAGCCTTGGAGTCGTTGATATACCTCACGCCGTTGAGCGAGCGCACAAACTCCAAGCGGTGCTCCACGGCTTCGAAGTTGGCGAGAGCCTTGCGTATGTTCTCTTTTTTAATATCAAGCAACGAGGCACTGATACCTGCCGCCATCGAGTTGTAGATGTTGTGAAGACCACGAAGCGCAAGTTCTTTGCCGGGCATCTCCCACTCGTCGCCCTCTACATTGAAGTAGAGAGTGCCCTCGCTCAGGTAGGCAGTGCACGACTTGTCGTCGCGAGCGCTGAAGGGGAAGAAGCGAGCCTCGCTCTTCATACTCTCGAGCTGAGCCGAGATGATGGGGTCGTCCTCCCAGTAGATAAAGGCATCTTCGCTGGTCTGGTTCTGCATGATGCGGAACTTGGCAGCAGCATAGTTTTCCATCTTGTAGTCATAGCGGTCGAGGTGGTCGGGAGTGATATTGAGCATCACTGCGATATTAGCGCGGAAGTCATACATATTGTCGAGCTGGAAACTGCTCAGCTCTATGACATACACATCGTGACTCTCGGTTGCCACCTGCATCGCCAGACTCTTGCCGACATTACCGGCAAGACCAACATTGAGCCCTGCTTCCTTCAAGATGTGATAGGTGAGCAAGGTAGTGGTGGTCTTGCCGTTACTGCCAGTGATGCACACCATCTTAGCGTCGGTGTAGCGGCCTGCAAACTCTATCTCAGAGATCACAGGAATGTTTTTAGTCATCGCTTTGGCGATGAGCGGTGCAGTAAGGGGCACACCAGGACTTTTCACTATCTCGTCGGCAGCCAGCACCTTCTCCTCGGTGTGGTGACCTTCTTCCCAAGCGATTTCCCACTTGTCGAGAATTTCCTTGTAGCGCGGAGCTATGGTTCCCATATCGGTGAGCCACACCTCCATACCCTTAACTTTGCCTAACACGGCAGCTCCTACGCCGCTCTCTCCGCCCCCTATAACTACTAAACTTTTCATTTCCTTTAGTCTGATTTTTTTAAATACTCGTTTTATCTATGATGACTCAATTAATTTTATCTTTTTCAAGTTTCAGCCTTGAAACTTGCGTTATCTCACTTTAAGTGTTATGATCGTGACTGCCGCAAGAAGGATGGTGAAAATCCAAAAGCGCAGCGTGATTTTCGACTCATGGGACCGGTTGCGGGGCCAGTTGCGGAACACATACTTGCACTCGGGGTCCAAGTCCTTGTCGAGCTTGCGGAAGTTGTCGTGAATGGGGGTAGAACGGAACACCCTCACCTTCTTGCCTTTGCGCTTGTAGTACTTGAAGACCTGAGTCTGGATAATCACCGTGAGGCTCTCCATCAAGAACACGCCGCACAAGATGGGCACCAGCAGCTCCTTGTGGATAATCACCGCACACACGCCCACGAAAATCAGGCTGGCCTGATGGCCGACCTTCAACATGATTTCCCAGCTCTTGCCCAGCATCATGCCCGCCGCCAGAATCAGCGCAGTCCAGGGCAGGCTGCCCGCAACCGTATACACAAGGAAACGCTTGAAATCCACATGGGCAAAGCCCGCCGGCAGGGAGATAAAGGTGCGCACCACAGGCAGCATGCGGCTGAAGAATACAGCCTTTAGGCCATATTTATCAAACCAGTTCTGCGCGATATCCACAGCCACGATGTACTTGATGTTCTATCCCGACAAAGGCCAGCCCTTCACCTC
>CALAVD010000297.1 GCA_937892085.1 uncultured Prevotellaceae bacterium | reverse complement strand
AGCTCGACGATGTGCAGCACCTGCTTCAGGAGCTTGGTGTGAGCGAGAGTGTCGCCGCCTCGGCGCGAGTCATTGTGCAGTCGTTGCGTGAGGGCACCGCCTCCAGTGAGAGCATCGTCAAGCTGGTGGTGCAGGCACTGCGCCACGACGAAGACCTGAAAGATGCCGAAACGCAAGGCTACCTGCGTGGCCGCAACGAAGTGATTGCCGCCGCCAGCACCGCCCCCGATGACAAGTCGCCCCGCCCACTCAACTTCCCCATCTACACCAAACGAAGCTTTTGGGACAAATAGGGAAGAAAAAGTAAAAAGTACAAAGGACAAAGTACCAAGTACAAAGTGCCAAGGACCATAGTCTAGAATGTCTAGAATATCTAGGAAAAACTAACAACTAAAAACTCAAAACCATGTTTATCAAAAGATTCATCAAGCGTGCCGTTGCCGTGCGCAACTGGCTCAAGAAGAACCGCAAGCTCCTTGTGTTGCTGCTTGCAATCGTGATAATGCTAATTTTAGGCGGATGCTTCGCGTCGCCACATCATGCCGCCCTTGCCATTGTAGTGGCTGGTGTGGCAGGTGGCAAGCACATCGATGATGAGCCGCTCACCACCGACCTCTCTCGCACCGCTTCGCCCGACCTGTTGCTCAACGAGATTGACCAGCAGATAGTGAAAATCCGCCCTATGGCGACGCCCATCGACCAACTCTCGCGCTGCGCTGGCTCGAAGCATGTGGGCAGCATGGTAGTCGATTTTTACAATGTAGATACCAAGCCGACAACCGCCGAGGTAACTGCCGACTATGAGGAACCCAACGCTAATAGCGCCACAACCGAAGACACGCGCATCACGCTGAGCACGAGCAACGACGATATGTTTGACGTTTCCGACACCATTCTTGTGCAAGGTGTCTATGGCTACGACGAGTCGGGAACCGCGCCGAGCAAGGAGGAGTTAGTGCTCTATGTTGTAGCTCGTGACGACAACAATGGGCTTAAGGTGCAGGCTGTCAACGGCAAGAAGATAGGCACCATTGATGGTTGTGTGCCATCTATCGAGGAAGGCACGATTCTCATTCGCATGGGGCGCGCTGCCACCGAGCTCGATGTGATGTCTCCACAATTTGAGGCTCTGCCCCACAAGGCACAGCAGAATTGCCAGATATTTAAGATGCAGGTGGAGCAATCGACTCTACAGAAGCTTTCCAACAAAGAGGTGCCCTGGACCATGAACGACCAGGAGGAGGCTGCCATCTATGACATGCGCTTGGGCATGGAGAAGTCGTTCCTCTTTGGCGTGAAAGCCAAGATTTGGGATAGCTCCAAGAAGGAGTATGTGATGCTAACCGGAGGCATCTGGAAGCAGGCAGGCAAGGAATTTGTGTATAACGCTCAAGGCATTAACCAAGAGTCGATTATCGACATGATGCGCAGCGCATTCACTGGCAATGCCGGCAGCAAGCGCAAGATTCTCATTGGCGGCTCAGAGCTGATAGGCACTATCAACAAGCTCGACTATAACCGTGTGATCACCGCCAGCGACACCATCACCAAGTGGGGCATTGACTTCACCGAATTGAGGTCGAAGTTCGGCACCCTCTATGTGCTGCTGAGCGAGGTGTTTGACGAGTGCGGTATGGCAGCCAACGGCATGATCATCGACCCTGAATACTTGCAGAAGTATGTGCATCAACCCTTCAGTGCCG
>CALAVD010000296.1 GCA_937892085.1 uncultured Prevotellaceae bacterium | reverse complement strand
CTTAACTTTGTCATTGGATTTTTCAACACACACTAAACACACAATTATGGGAATGAAAAGATTTATATTACTGGCTTATGCAGCACTGGCGATTATTACAGGCTTTGCACAAAAGAGTTACGTCACTATCTATGTTGACTTGGACATCCCAAGCAACAGTTGGGTGCAAGCACGACTCGGAGGCGATGTGCCTGAGGGGATGAGTAAATTTTTCAATAAAAGTTACGACAGGCTTAACGAGGGGCAAATCATCAATATGCTTGCTTCCGAAGGATTTGTTGTAGAAAGCATTACAGGCATTGGCGACGGCGTTGGGGCGAATCAGAGTAACAGCGTGCACACCGTCCTAATTCTCATGTCAAAAGCATCGGGCGGCAATAACGATTCGGGCATTATCCAGAACGTAATAGGCGACAACACTGGCGATGCCCGAGAAGTGGCGAGATACAACCTGCAAGGAATACCCATCGACAAGGACGAAAAAGGAGTACAAATTGTAGTCTTTTCTAACTACACAACCAAGACTGTCATCGTTGAGTGAGCTTATCTCAAGTTTTTCGATCTATCACCACTGGCTGAAAGAGGGCATTGAAAGAGGGCATTGTTAACAAGTTTTCTTATTTTAAAGATGTGTAACTGTGTCGTATTTCGAGGATATTTTGTATATTTGCAAATTATTTTAGAGGTACACATAGTTAAATAATGGATTATCAATACATTAGCCATATTTCCCTTGTTGCGGTGAGCTTTATAGCACTTGCCATCATGCTGAAGCACGACATGGCAATACTGCAAGAGAACGATTACAGCAACAAGAAGTTCATGCAATGGCTCCAGAGCAGCGATGAGAGCTACAGCAGCAAGCGCATCGTGCCAATGGCGGCTCTGGTGGCGTGTGCCTCGACCTACGCCCGCCAGTCGTGGATGGTGGTGGCACTTATCGCAATAGCCATTTTTGCTCTTGCCATAGCAATGCTGATGAACAAGAAAGCTAAGCCACTGAAATTAAATCTAAGAGCGGTTCTCTCCATTATTATCGCATTAGCGATAGTCGCAGCCTGCGGCACAGCACTATTCACTGCACAGTTCACACTCGAAACAGGCATGTTTTTGCTCCTGCTCACATCATTCTCCTATGCACTTGTGCTGGGAGTGAACTTGGTGATGAGCCTCTTTACAAAGAAAAACAACAACAAAACACAATCTATAAATCAAGATGAAGAAATTTAACGAATACAACAAGTTCAACCTTTCGGACATCAACCACGAAGTCCTGAAAAAATGGGACAAAGAGAACGTGTTCGGCAAGAGCATTGAGGAACGCGAGGGCGCTCCGGCTTTTGTCTTTTATGAGGGACCTCCCAGTGCCAATGGCATGCCAGGCATTCACCATGTCATGGCGCGAACCATTAAGGATGTGGTGTGCCGCTTCAAGACCATGCAAGGTCACCAGGTGTTGCGCAAGGCAGGATGGGACACCCACGGACTGCCTGTGGAGCTCGCCGTAGAGAAATCTCTGGGCATCACTAAGGAGGACATTGGCAAGAAGGTCAGCGTTGATGAATACAATGCCACCTGCCGCAAGGAGGTGATGAAATATACACGTGAGTGGGAAGACCTCACTCACAAGATGGGATACTGGGTTGACATGAAAAACCCCTATATCACTTACAAGAACAGCTACATCGAGTCGCTATGGTGGCTACTCAAGCAGCTCTACAACAAGGGATTGCTCTATAAGGGCTACACCATTCAGCCCTACTCTCCAGCCGCAGGTACTGGCCTGAGCTCACATGAGCTCAACCAGCCTGGGTGCTACCGCGATGTGAAAGACCAGACAGTGACTGCCGAGTTCACTGTGGTTGATAACGGTCACCAGGCAATTGATGCTATCAAAGCTGCTGCCGACGAAAAATTCCGCGACAACCTGCGCATCCTCGCTTGGACCACCACTCCCTGGACATTGCCAAGCAACACTGCACTGTGCGTGGGGCAGAAAATCGACTATGTGGCAATCGAGAGCTACAACCCTTATAACGGCAATCCTGCCATTTACCTGATGGCAAAGGCTCGTGTCAACGCCTATTTTAAACCCGAAGGTGCCGAGAAACCTCTTGATGAATACACCGATGGCGACAAGGTGATACCCTACAAGGTTATCGCCGAGTTCAAAGGCAGCGACCTACTCGACATCAAGTACAAGCAGCTCTTCCCCTGGGTAAAACCCGTTGACAAGGTTGACGACAACATATTGGGCAACGACAACGGATTCCGCGTCATCCCTGGCGACTATGTCACCACCGACGACGGTACCGGCATCGTTCACATTGCGCCCACATTTGGTGCCGACGACGCCTTTGTTGCACATGCCGCCGGCATCCCAGCCCTCTATATGATCAACAAGAAGCTTGAGACCCGCCCAATGGTGGATCTCACCGGCAAATACTACACAATCGACGACCTCGACGAGGACTTCGTGAAGAACTTTGTTGACGTGGAGCTCTACAAAGAATATGCTGGCGCGTGGGTAAAGAACGCCTACGACCCCAAATTCACCGTCGATGGCAAGTATGACGAAGCGGCAGCCAGCAAGGCCGAAGACCTCAACATCTACATCTGCATACGCATGAAACAGGAGGGCACAGCTTTCAAGATTGAGAAGCATGTGCACAACTATCCGCACTGCTGGCGCACCGACAAACCCGTACTCTACTACCCTCTTGACAGCTGGTTCATCCGCTCTACCGCATGCAAAGACCGCATGGTAGAACTCAACAAGACCATCAAGTGGAAGCCTGAGCACACAGGCACCGGACGCTTCGGCAAGTGGCTCGAGAACCTCAACGACTGGAACCTGAG
>CALAVD010000295.1 GCA_937892085.1 uncultured Prevotellaceae bacterium | reverse complement strand
GTGTGACTGGAGTTCAGACGTGTGCTCTTCCGATCTGTGGAGGCAAAGGAGTGGTAATTTCGGAGATGGCGTTTATGGACAACATCGAGACCACCTGCGAGGCGTGCGGCGGTCTGCGCTACTCGCGGGAGGCTTTGCAATATACGCTCGACGGCAAGAACATCGCCGAGGTGATGGACATGAGTGTGCGCCGTGCCAGCGAGTTTTTTGCAGGAACGTCTATTGAGGAAAAACTGAGGCCTTTGATGGTTGTGGGGCTCGACTATCTGCACCTCAATCAGGCGCTGAGCACCCTCTCGGGCGGTGAGCTGCAACGCATGAAGATCGCCTCTTATCTGCAGTCCTACACATCGCCAGTGGATAATGGCGGCAAACGCGGCATCTTCATAATTGACGAACCCACCGACGGACTCCACCTGAAGGATGTGCATCACCTCATCGACCTCTTCAACAAGATGGTTGATGAGGGCAACACCGTCTATGTGGTGGAGCACAACACCGATGTCATCAAAGCCGCCGACCATGTGATAGAGCTGGGACCCGGCGCAGGAGAGGAAGGTGGCAACATCATCTATTCGGGCGCGCCACAAGGCATGCTTCAATGTCCAAGCTCCATCACAGCGAGGTATCTGTGAATCGGTAGTTAGGCTTTTATCAAACAATTAACTACAATTAAAAACAATTTTATTAAACACTTCTCTCGGAGGCTGTGGCAAAAGTCTCAATCTGCGACAGCTTGTTGAAGTGGCACACCTTCGCTTGCATTTAGAGTTTATGATACCAAAGTGTAGTTGGTGCTTCGTCCTCCTGCGTTTGATTTTCTTAAAATCCCCTTCTCGATAAGGTCGTTTATATCATTTAATGCGGTGTCGCTGGAGCATTTGGCTATTTTTGCCCATTTGCTGCTGGTGAGTTTGCCGAAGAAATCGTCAAATAGCATGTTTATTATCTTTCGCTGTCGCTCGTTAAAAGAGACATTGCGATGACATTCCCAAAAATCAGCTTTACGCATTACTGCCGATAGTGTGTCGCTCGTTGCTTCAAGCGCCTTCTCAAAGCAGTGCAGGAACCATATCAGCCACTTCGTTATGTCGCCATCTCCGCGTTGAGTGCGTTCCAAGATGTCGTAATATTCCTTTTGCAGCACTTTTATCTGGGCCGACATGCTATAAAACCTTTTACTGCATTTCTCGGAACGGGCAAGAAGCATATCGGTCAACGCTCTTGTGATTCTGCCATTACCGTCGTCAAAAGGGTGTATTGATACAAACCACAAGTGAGCGATGGCGGCTTTTAACACACCATCGATGTCCTCGCTGCTGTTAATCCACGCTATGAAGCGTTCCATCTCGGCAGGCACACGCTTTGCCTGTGGAGCCTGATAATGCACTTTTTCCTTTCCCAAAGCCCCCGACACCACCTGCATATCGTTAGAGCGGTATTTCCCCACATCAATGCGATATAGACCGCTCATTCCGGTTGGGAACAACACGTTGTGCCATCCAAAAAGTCGGTCGTGAGTAAGTGGCTTATTGTAATTTTGGGTCGCGTCAAGTTGCATTTGAACAATGCCGTCAACATAGCGTGAGACAGGCGCAAGTCCAGCTGTCTCTATTCCTAATCGACGAGCGATCGACGAGCGCACTTCTTCAAGATTCAGCCTCTCGCCCTCAATTTCGGACGACCGAACAAGTTCAAGCGACATACTTGAGAGTAGTGCTTCATCTTGAGAAATCAGTTCGAGTGACAGCATTCTGCCCATCAATTCACCCTGCTTGGCGCGCACTCGCCCCAATTCATTAACAATTTGTCCGTTGTCATAACGAAACTGCCACCAGTTTTCATAATCGTGTATATATCGCATAACTGTTGATTTTGAGGGCAAAATTATAATATCTTCGGAGAAAAAACAAATTATTCGCCGAAAATTTTCGGCGAATAAGGGTGATAATCTCCGAAAATGGAGCCTTAGCCTAACTGCATGGGGCTTTGGGAGATGTTGTAGGACTCAGCTATACGCTGATAATTTGCTGAACGATGAACGTCACGCTCACCACTGTCATGAAGATGGCGGGGATGAGGGTGACCCAGTAGCATTTCTTGTACTTGTGCAGGAAGATGGTGATGGTCCACAGGGTGAACACCGAGAGGGTCTGGTTTGACCAGCCGAAGTACTGCCACAGGGTGTTGAAGCCGTCGGGGTTGGTGAGCTGCCAGATGAGGAGCAGCAAGACTGCCGCAAACATGGGCACGGCAATCATCAGGCGTTTCGCCATGGGTTTCTGGTCAAATTTCAGGAAGTCGGCAATAATCAGTCGTGCGCTGCGCAAAGCGGTGTCGCCACTGGTGATGGGCGCCGCCACCACACCGAGCATCGCCAAGATGCCTCCCGCCACGCCGAGCCAACTGCTGCACACGAGCTTGACAACGGCCGGAGCATTAAAATATTGAATTAGAGTCTTTCCATCGGTGTTCCCCACTTGCGCCAAGAACTCGTTAACAGCGTCTTGAGGCAACACTTCGCGCCAGCCGCCGCTGTAGAAGAACCACGACGACACTGCTGCCCACACGAGAGCCACAAAACCCTCGGTAATCATTGAGCCGTAGAACACCGGCCGTCCTAATTTCTCGCTCTTGAGGCATCGCGCCATGAGTGGGCTCTGCGTAGCATGGAAGCCACTGATGGCACCACAGGCGATGGTGATGAACATGGCAGGGAACAGGGTGTTCTTGGTCAGGTATGCCTTCATGCCCAGTAGATCGGTGCCGTTCTGGGTTTGAGAGTTCATCCAGGAGTCCATATTGCCTATATTCCACACCTCAGGAATCTGAGGCATCTTTATGATGAGGCACACAAAGAGCCCAATCGCCATGAAAATGAGTGCTATAGCGAAAACTGGATAAATTTTGCCGATAATCTTGTCGATGGGCAATAGGGTGGCGATGATGTAGTAGATGAAAATTACTATAAACCACATAATTTCGTTGCCGCCAATGCCCGCAAGTATCGAGGCGGGACTGTAAACAAACACAGCACCCACCATCAACAGCAGCAGCATTGAGAACACGAGCATGATGATGCGCATGACGTTGCCCATGTATTTGCCCACGAGCTCGGGTAGGCCGGCACCGTCGTGGCGCAGCGACATCATGCCGCTCAGGTAGTCGTGCACCGAGCCGGCAAAGATGCATCCAAGCACAATCCACAGGTAGCTTGCGGGACCAAACCATGCTCCCATGATGGCACCAAAGATTGGTCCCGTGCCGGCGATGTTCAGAAACTGAATCATAAACACTTTCCATGTGGGCATGGCAATGTAATCCACTCCGTCGGGGTGGGCCACAGCTGGCGTCTTGCGGTCGTCGGGACCGAAGATGCGTTCTATCACGCCACCATATATCATATAGCCCAATATCAGAGCAACGATGCTTATCAAGAATGAAATCATAGGGTAGTTGTTTTTATTTAGCACTGCAAAAGTAATAAAAAGAAATCATTTTTTTTAGTAAAAAAGATGGGAGAATAAAAAAATGTGTGTAAATTTGCACATCATTAACGAACAAAGAAAAATATGAAAGCTAATTTATACAACGAAGTGGAGGAAGTGATTGATCCTATCGATGAGCACAAACTGGCAGTTGCCGACAAGAAACCCGAGAAGATTGATGCACCAAAACCTACTTACTACATCGTTGACTACAAGACACTGGCAGTGCCAACCGTAATAGCCCTCGCAATTTTTGTCGCATGGGCTATCGCAACTTGGTTGATTTAACTTGCAGTGAATGAGTAATGTGCGCTTTTTGAGATTTTTGTGACCAATTTTTTTTTGAAAAAAAAGTTGTCAAAATCATTGCCATTTCAAAAAAAAGTGCTTAACTTTGCAACCGCAAAACGAAAAATGAAGGCTCCTTAGCTCAATTGAATAGAGCATCTGACTACGGATCAGAAGGTTATAGGTTTGAATCCTATAGGAGTCACAGAAGGAGCAACCGAGAGGTGCTCCTTTCTGTTTTGGCACGTTCTTTGCAGACATAGAAACGGAAAAGAAAAAAAGTAAGCGTTTTATTTGCTCAATTTCGGCCTTTGCACTACCTTTGTACCCAACTTAGGGAAGAGAGAAAAGAGCCACCGAATCATTCATCTAATCGGCTATACATGGATAAGATTTCACCGAAAATGACAGAGATACTCAACTACGGCAAGCAGGAAGCCACACGCCTCCACAGCTCGTTCGTAGAACCCGCCCACCTGTTGCTGGCTGTGGTGCGCGAGAGCGATTGCACCGCCCATGCCATCCTACAGCAGATGGGTGTGGACTTCAATCACTTGCGCCAGCAACTCGAAGCCCAGGCCACGGGGACTGCCGACAGTCGCGACCCACTGCTCAGCCAGCAGTCGCAGCGCGTACTGCGGCTCATGCTCCTCGAAGCCCGCAGTATGCAGACCGAGTTTGCCGACACCGAGCACCTGCTGCTCGCCCTCCTGCGCGACACCGATGGCCGCACACACGAGGCTCTGGAAGCAGAAAGCGTAGACTATCAGTCTGTTAAGAATGCACTTACCCAGAAGCAGGAACCGCAGGCAGGCTTTGGATGGACCGACGAGGACGAGGATGACGAGGAGGAGGAGGAGGACGACGACGTCCACAATTCGGGACGTCCCGGACAGTCGCAGTCTACGACGGCGCGGCGCCAGAAAGAGAAAGGTTCCGGCACACCTGCCCTCGACACCTTTGGCACCGACCTCACGCAGGCGGCTGCCGACGGACTGCTCGACCCCGTCGTGGGTCGCGACCGCGAGATTCAGCGTGTAGCCCAGATTCTTTGCCGCCGCAAGAAGAACAACCCCATCCTCATCGGCCTGCCCGGCGTGGGCAAGAGCGCCATCGTCGAGGGACTCGCCCTGCGCATTACTCAGCGCAAGGTGGCACGTCTGCTCTTCGACAAGCGCGTCATCGTGCTCGACCTCGCAGGCGTCGTGGCCGGAACCAAGTACCGTGGACAGTTCGAGGAGCGCCTGAAGGCCATCATCAACGAGTTGCAGGCCCACAAGGAAATCATCCTCTTCATCGACGAGATACACACCATCATCGGCGCCGGTTCGGCTGCCGGGACGATGGACGCCGCCAATATGCTGAAACCTGCCCTCGCACGTGGCGAGGTGCAGTGCATCGGTGCCACCACCATCGACGAGTACAAGAAGAGCATCGAGAAGGACGGGGCGCTCGAACGACGCTTCCAGAAGGTGATGGTGGAACCCACCAGCGTGGACGAAACCGTGCAGATTCTGGAGAACATCAAGGAGCGCTACGAACATCACCACAACGTGCGCTACACCCCCGAAGCCCTGCGCGCCTGCGTCAACCTCACTGACCGCTACATGACCGACCGCAGCCTGCCCGACAAAGCCATCGACGCGATGGACGAAGCCGGGTCGCGCGCCCACCTGACCAACATCCCCATCAGCCACGAGATAGAGCAGAAGGAAGAACTCTGCCGGCGACTGAAAGAGCTGAAGGACAAGGCTGTGCAGCGTCAGAACTTTGAACTGGCCGCCGACTACCGTGACCAGTTGGCCAACGAGCAGGAACGCCTCGAACAGATGAAGCGCGACTGGGAGCATCAGATCAACGAAGTGCCCGAGGAAATCGACGAAGCAGCAATCGCCGACGTCGTCTCGATGATGACGGGCATCCCCGTTCAGCGCCTCGGCGAGAACGAGAATGTGCGCCTGCGCAACCTCGGTGCGGCGCTCAAGGACTCCGTGGTCGGGCAGGACGACGCCGTCGACAAGCTCGTCCGTGCCATCCAGCGTTCGCGCGTCGGTCTCAAGGATCCCAACAAGCCCATCGGCACCTTCATGTTCCTCGGCCCCACGGGCGTAGGCAAGACCTACCTCACCAAGCGCCTCGCCGTCGAACTCTTCGGCTCGGAGGACGCACTCATCCGCGTCGATATGTCGGAGTACATGGAGAAGCACACCGTCAGCCGCATGGTGGGCGCGCCTCCGGGCTATG
>CALAVD010000294.1 GCA_937892085.1 uncultured Prevotellaceae bacterium | reverse complement strand
TGTGCATCACCAGCAGATTAATTGTGTTGGCAAGATTGCACAAGCCGCCTCCCACGCCAGCAACGAGTTGTCCGTTAACAATCACTCGGCCCGGAGCAAAGCCATTCTTGACAGAAGTCTTTCCCACAAGACTCCAGAACGAGAACGTCTCGCCCGGGTTGACGACGAGACCGTTCATGCGGCTGCAAGCAAGCCTGATGTTGCCCGACTTGTTGAGTTGCAACTGCGCATCAATGCCTGGTCCTCGCTTAATCATGTTGTTGCTACTGCTATAGACCACTACCGGCAGCTTCTCTTCCTGGCGCTGCTTGGCAATGCGCTCGCTGCTAATCCAGTTCTTGATGTGGCGAGTGATGATTTGCTTCCTCAAAGCAATAGCATAGGTTGTGGGGCTAATTTCACAAAATAGTTTATGCTTCTTTTCCATATTCTCATAGTATTATTTGGTCGTATTTTCAATAGCCACATCGAGGGTGGGCTTGCAATGGCTGTAAAACCACAGCACCACCTTCTCAAGATTGCGGCGGATGCCTTTCCTCTCCTTTTTGTAGAAGCCAATGTACTTGACAAGGATGCTCTGGAGGCCCGCACGATTAGCGCCCAAGATGTCAGTAAACACCTGGTCGCCCACTACCACCACCTCGCTGGGTTGCACGCCAAGCATCTGCACAGCGTGATGATAGCATGCAGCATGCGGCTTGCCAGCTTCCTCGATGTAGAGTGAGTCGAAGTTTCGCTTGAATCGCTCAATGCGCTCGCGATTATTGTTGCTAAGCAGTAGTGTTTTCAGTCCCATGCCATGAAGATGGTGAAAGAACTCGTCCACTCTGGGCGTGGAGTCGGCTCCATGCGGCACAAGCGTGTTGTCGATGTCAAAAATCAAGGCCTTGACACCCATCGCGGTGAGTTTTACGTAGTCTATTGAGAACACGTCTTCAACGTAGCATCCAGGATAGAAGAGACTAAACATAGCAATTATCGTGACATGTATTCACACACCTTGTTGACTTGCTCCAAAAATGTGCCGTTGAACTTATTCTCAAAAAATGCTCCACCAATGGTATATGCCCAGGGGGCGGCACGCTTCACCTCATCGAGGCGAGCATAACTGTCGATGCTGCCAGCAATGCACACTGGGGCATCGATGCCAACGACAAGCGCCTCGTTGAGAGCAATGGCATCACCTGTGAAGCGATACCCTAACAGGTCGATGCCATAAGCACCTTGCTCGATGTAGCTACGCGCCTCGGCTATCATACCATCGATGGTGCCTTCGAGTACCGAGGGACGCCCTGTCACATCGCCTACAAAAGGCATGTACTTGATGCCGTGCACGCGGCATAGGGCGTTGATAGAGTCAAAAAACTTAGTCCCCATTAGCACGTCACAGCCACACTCGGCAGCAATCTTTGCGCCTTCCAAACCTTCTACTTCGCTATAAGCCACCACTTCCAGAAAGGTGGTCTTGCCACACTGCTTCATGCGGCTATATATCTCTTTCATCTGTTCAAGGGACAGTGGATGCTCCTTGAAACCCCAGAATTTCGCCTTTGAGTCCTTGCATTGCTCAAACACTTGCGCGGCATTTTCCACGGTATAGTCGTGCCACGTGAGCATTACAATTAATTCAGGGGGAGACTGTTGAGCAGTTTTCATATCTTAGTAGGATAGTAGAATAGTTTTCAGTTCATTAGTATTCTCGCGAATGCAAAGTTATAAAACATTTTTCAATGTGCGATAATTACAGCATTTTTTTTGAATATTTTGAAGACAAATAGTTGTGTGACTGAGGCTCTCCTCTTGCAAACAGCCCTACTGTTAATTGGGTTTAAAAGAAAGAAATAAATCATTTAAATAGTTTTTTATTAATTATTTATATGTAATTTTGCATCGTTTTTTAGAAGTTACTATATATCAAATCATAAACAACAAATTTACAATATGTTAGGAAAAACTAACGTAAAATTCCGTCAGAGCATTGTTGTCCGTTTCTCGGGCGACTCTGGCGATGGCATGCAGCTTGCCGGCAACATCTTCTCAAGCGTGAGTGCCGAGATGGGTGAGATTATCTCCACCTTCCCCGACTATCCTGCCGAGGTGCGAGCTCCTCAAGGTTCGCTGAGCGGAGTGAGTGGTTTTCAAGTACACATTGGTCACGGAGTACACACCCCAGGCGATGAGTGCGACGTGCTTGTAGCAATGAATCCCGCCGCTCTCAAGCAGAACGTGAAGTTCCTGAACAAGAACGGTGTAGCGATTGTTGACATCGACTCATTCCAGAGCATCGACCTCAAGAAAGCCGAGTTCGAGACCGATGACCCCTACAAGGAGATTGGGTTGAAGACTCAAATCGTGGAGGTTCCCATGACATCGATGGTGAAAGCCGCCCTCGAAGACAGCGGAATGGACTTCAAATCTCAAATGAAATGTCGCAATATGTTTGCGCTCGGACTCATCTGCTGGCTGTTCAACATGCCACTGGCGAGTGCTCGCCGATTCTTGCAGCACAAGTTCGGCAACAAACCAGCTGTCTATGACGCCAACTGCAAAGTGCTGCAAGGTGGTTACGACTACGGCCACAACATCCACGCATCAGTATCGAAATACCGCATCGAGACCGAGGATATGCGTCCCGGCATCTACGTTGACGTGAACGGCAACAAAGCCACTGCTTGGGGACTCATCCTCGCCAGCGAGAAGAGCGGACGACCATTATACTTAGGCAGTTATCCTATCACCCCTGCTACCGACATCCTGCACGAGCTCGCCAAGCGCCGTGACTTAGGCGTAAAGGCATGCCAGATGGAAGACGAGATTGCCGGAATATGCTCGGCAATAGGCGCCGCCTACGCCGGCAGCCTCGCTGTGACCAGCACCAGCGGTCCCGGTCTCTCGCTCAAGAGCGAGGCAATGGGGCTGGCGGTAATGTCGGAGTTGCCTCTCGTCATCATCGACGTGCAGCGCGGCGGACCATCGACCGGCATGCCCACCAAGACCGAGCAGACCGACCTGTTGCAAGCTCTTTACGGCCGCAGCGGAGAATGCCCATTAGTAGTGGTTGCCGCCTCGTCGCCCACCGACTGTTTCCACATGGCATTTGAGGCAGCACGCATTGCCATCGAGCACATGACACCGGTAATCTTGATGACCGACGCTTTCATCGCCAACGGCTCCAGCGCATGGCGTGTACCTGAAGTTGGCGACTATCCTGAAATTAAGCCCAACTTCGTCCCCGAAGAGAAAGAAGGCAGCTGGCACGCCTACAGTCGCAACGACGAACTGGTGCGCTACTGGTCGTTCCCTGGCGTGGAGGGCAAGATGCACCGCGTGGGAGGACTGGAGCGCGACTACGACACCGGCGTTATCTCCAACAGCCCCGAGAACCACGAGCGCATGGTAAAGACCCGCGCCCAGAAGATTGCCAACGTCGCCAACCACATCCCTCTGCTCGAGGTAAAGAGCGAGCATGATGGCTGTGACACCATCATCATTGGCTGGGGCGGCACTTACGGACACATCTACACTGCCTATGAGCATCTGAACAATGCCGGCAAGCACATCGACTTCGCACAGTTCAACTATATCAACCCGCTGCCACGCAACACCCGTGAGGTACTCACTAAATACAAGACTGTGATTGTCGCTGAGCTTAACAGCGGCCAGTTCGCAACCTATCTGCAAAGTCAGATTCCAGAGCTTAACATCAAGCGCATCAACAAGGTGCAAGGACAACCATTCCTCGTTAACGAAATTGAAGAAGGTGTTTTGGAAGTGCTTCGCACTACGATTAACGATTAGAGATTAGGGATTATTTGAAGGATATTTATCATGACACAGACATACAACAACCCAGAACCTAAAGATTATAAGAATGATATTGCCGTGCGCTGGTGCCCAGGATGTGGCGACCACGCTGTTCTCAACGTGCTCCACAAGGCAATGGCTGAGCTTGGCGTGCCACCTCACATGATTGCCGTGGTGTCGGGAATAGGCTGCAGCTCGCGACTGCCCTACTACATGAACACCTACGGTTTCCACACTATTCACGGACGTGGAGGAGCTATCGCCACAGGAGTGAAGGTGGCTAATCCGCAACTCACCGTGTGGCAGATTTCGGGCGACGGCGACTGCCTCGCCATTGGTGGCAATCATTTCATCCACGAGGTGCGCCGCAACGTGGACCTGAACTTGCTGTTGCTCAACAACAAGATTTACGGTCTCACCAAGGGGCAGTTCAGCCCTACCAGCGACCGTGGCTGCGTGTCGAAATCATCGCCCTACGGCACTACCGAGGACCCATTTATTCCTGCCGAGCTGGTATTTGGCGCTCGTGGCACCTTCTTTGCCCGCGGCATCGACGTGGAGCTGAAAATCAATCAGGAAATCATGATCGAGGGCGCTCGTCACAAAGGCTGCTCGGTGATTGAGATTTTGCAAAACTGCATGATTTTCAACAACGGCATCCACAACCGCATCACCGACAAGGCAGTGCGCGCCAACCGCACCATCCACCTCGTGCATGGCGAGAAAATGCTATTCGGCAAAAATCATGATATGGGACTTGTGCAAGAAGGCTTCGGACTGAAGGCAGTGCGTCTTGACGATGGCGACTACACCATCGACGACGTGCTCATCCACGACGCTCACTGTCAGGACAACTTCCTGCATCAGCAGCTCGCTATGATGGACGGCACCAACTTGCCTGTGGCATTAGGCGTTATCCGCGATGTGGATGCTCCAAGCTACGAAACCGACGTCACAGTGCAGATGCGCAAAATCCAAGCCAAGCACCGCTACCGCAACCTTCGTGAAATGATTCTCGACGGAGACACTTGGGAGCGCAAATAACCGATTGAGCGATTATAAAACTAAGGATTAGATTCTATTTTATCTATATATAGGCTTTAGGAGAATCACAACATTGAAGCGATAGCGCACATGCACTATCGCTTCAATGTATATCGACATCCTGGCAAGGTGGCTATCACACCCTTTGAGTCAAGCTCAATAAGAACTGCCATGAGGCGGTAGATGGGCAGTGACATCAGTCCGGCAAGGTCGTTGATGTGCAGGTCGCCTTGCTTGCGCAGGAGATCCACCACCTTTTGCTGCTCGGCGGAGAGCTGCGGGAACAGCTCAAGCTCTTTAGATTGCTCTGCTATGAGTTTCGACTCCCAGCGGATAGCCTTCACCAAATCTTCGGCACAAGTGATAACTGGCGCTTGATTATTCATGATGAGGCGGTTACACCCCTTTGAATACTCATCGGTGACACGACCTGGCACGGCAAACACATCGCGGCTATAGCTCGAGGCAATGTTGGCTGTCACCAGTGCCCCACCCTTGTCGGCACTCTCTACAACCACCGTGCAGTCGCTCAAAGCGGCGATGATGCGGTTGCGGGCAAGAAAGTTACCACGATGTATCTGGTCCTGACTGGTATAGTCGCTCACCACCGCCCCACCCTGTTGAGTGATGTGAACAGCATCGTCGCGATGCTCGGCAGGATAAATCTTGTTCAAGCCACACGCCTGTACGCCCACTGTGGGGACCTTATATTTCAGTGCTGCACGATGAGCGTTGATGTCGGTGCCGTAGGCCAGTCCACTCACTATCACCAAGTTTCCCTCAAGCATCTTGGAGAGGTCTTTTACTAATTTATCACAGAATGTCGCACCATAATGCGTGCTGCGTCGTGTACCAACAACGCTAATCACATGCTTTGCGTTAAGGGTGCAACCACCTATCGTATAGAGCAATATCGGTGCGTCGCTAGCATTCAACAGTCGTTTGGGATAATTGTTATCGGTGAAATAAAGAACCTTCACGTTCTTCTGCTCCACAAAGCGCAGCTCTGTCTCGGCCTTGCGCAGCACCTCGTCTCGGAAACTGCGCTCCCACACCTTGGTGCGACTGCCTGCGATG
>CALAVD010000293.1 GCA_937892085.1 uncultured Prevotellaceae bacterium | reverse complement strand
CGCTGCCGATGTTGACTTGAAGACCCTCGCCACGCTGTGCGACGTGTTCTACATTGGTGGCACTAAGGTGGGTGCCCTGTGCGGCGAAGCTGTGGTGTTCCCTCAAGGCAACGCACCTCGCCAGTTCTTCACCATCATCAAGCAGCACGGAGCGCTCCTTGCTAAGGGTAGGCTGTTGGGCATCCAGTTCGACACGTTGTTTACCAACAATCTATACATGAACATCGCCAGCCACGCTATCGACATGGCTATGGAGCTAAAGAATATGTTTGCTAACAAGGGCTATGAGTTCTATATCGACTCACCCACCAACCAGCAGTTCCCCATTCTGACGCAGGAGCAAATAGATGCCCTTGAGGGGCAAGTGGCGTTTGAGGTGTGGGATAAGTTGCCCGATGGTCGCTTCATCACTCGCTTTGCCACCAGCTGGGCGACGCCCATTGAGCACATCGATGTGCTGGCAGGGTTATTGTAATAAAGAGGACAAGACGACGAGACGACAAAACTACGGATTAATCAGATTTCTCTGATTTTTTGCTACAACTCCAGTTCACAATAAAAACCCACAGATTAAACGGATTAATCAGATTTCTCTGATGAGTTCTGTCCCGATGGAAATCATCCTCACTTGATAGACCTGAGAGTTCGTGCGGTGCATATGGGCAAGAGTAGAGGCACAACTCCTCCACGCCGCAAATACATTCAGCTATATATCAAGGTGGTTAGGCACCGAATATGTTGTTCTACGGAGTTTAAGGAGTTAGGGAGTTTTCATTTCTTTTACTCCATGACTCCGTAGAAATTTCTTCGGACTTGTGTTCGTTTAATTCGTTAAATTCGCCGTTTTGTTCCTTTTCAGCACTCGAAGGTTTTCTCGTTGCGGCGTTTTTTCTCCTTTTCGAGTTCCTGTTTTTCTTTGTCGGCGTCCTTTTTCTTTTGTATCTTCTGCTTGGGCTTCTCGGTCTCGTTAGGTTTCTTGTCGTTGCCCTCGCTGAAGCTCTTGATTATGTCTTCCACCACCTCTTGATTGCCATATAGGTAGTTGACCACGATCTCGAGCACTGTAGAGGTCTTCTCGCTCACTAAATAAGCGATGATGCAGCGGGTGCCGTCGGGCATCGTGCCTTCAAGGGGGTAGCATTTAAAGCCTTTGACCTTGATTTTCATCATCTTGGTGTCGTACATGTTGAACCCCATGGCACGGCTTTTGAGACGTTCCTCAAGGTTTTTCTTGGTGGTGTTTTCGTTCTTGATGTAATGCTGCAGTGTCATCACCATCTCGTCCCAATTCACTTGTGCCGATGATGGGTCTTGGAAGAAGCTGAAAGGCACATGGCCGCCTTCGGGGGCGTCAAATGCGATGTCATATTTCTCCCACGTATAAACCTTGGCACTTGCCTTGCCAGCCGATAATAAAGCTGTCGTCACTATCAAGGCAAAAATCCTGAAATATTTACTTGCTAATCTCATCGTTAATATCTTCTTTTATGTTGGTTGTTGTGGTGGTGTCGGCAGGTAGGGGAGCGGCTTTTGTGAGCCACAGTTCCCAGTCTTTCTCGTTGCCGTTAAAGACATCTAAATCAACATCTCCATTTATCCCATCCACTCTGCCGTGGTGACTGTATTGTTGTAATTGATGGGGAATATGGGAAATGTCGTCGGGCTTCTTAAACGAGCAAATCCACAAGTTGATGACATTTGCCATTTGGCGGTCTTTCACATATTTCTTATATCCGTTGCCGTTGGTGTAAATCATCACCTTGTAGCCGCGAGACTGAAGGTTGTCGATCATGGCGTTGAGGTTCTTGAGGGCAATGTCGTCGCCCACGTTGTCGTTAATCTCGTCTTCTATGTCGATAACCATCGGCAGGTCGAGTTTGCGCCAACCCACTGCCTCGACAAAATTCTTGGCTTGGTTGATGCCATCGGTGTTCTTGCGGAAGTAGTGGTAAGCTCCCACCTTCAGGCCGTTAGCCTTGGCGCGGTTGTAGTTGGTGGCAAATAGGGAGTCGAGTACATCTTCTCCTTCGCTCGCCTTGATGATGACGAAGCTGTAATCGCCTTTTTTCACCCTGTAGAAATCGATGTCGCCGTTGTGGCTGGAGATATCGATGCCCACGATGGGGTACTTGCTGCGGTCCACCACCACCTCGCCATGCCACCAGTAGTAAATGGCGTGGCGATTCTCGTAGGCCCCTAAGGCACCAAGCAACACAAGAAGCACCACAAGCCCTATCAGGACTCGCTTGAAGACGTTGGCGTGGCGGCTGGTCTCGAAGGTGCTGCTTGTTTTGCTATCTTTCATGAGAGTGTGAGTTTTAACTTGCTTAACGACGCTTGTTGTTGCGCTTTTGCTGCTCTTTGAGAGCTTGCTGCTGCCGGCGCTGTGCCTCCTCTAAGCGCGCCATGAAGCCGCTTTTCTTCTTGGGCTTTTTGGCGTTCTCGGCCATGACAGCTCTCACCTTGTCTTCCTTGACCATCATGCGAGTGATGAAGGTTTGGATAATGGTGATGAGCAGCGACACGAAGTAGTAATAGCTAAGTCCCGATGCGTAGGTGTTGAAGAACACGAGGAACATGATGGGCATCAAGTACATCATCCACTTCATGCCGGGCATCTGACTTGACGACTGCGACTGCATGTTCACGTAGGTGTAAGCGATGTTGGTGATGGTCATCAGCAAGCAGAAAATACTCAAGTGGTCGCCAAGGAATGGGATGCTGAAGGGCAGTGAGATGAGGGCATCGGGAGCGCTGAGGTCGGGAGCCCATAGGAAAGACTGCCCGCGCAGGTCGATGCTTGAGGGGTAGAACCAGAACATGGCGATGAGGAACGGCATTTGCAGGAGCATAGGCAAGCAACCTCCCATTGGATTGGCGCCAGCTTGCTTGTAGAGCTCCATAACCTTCTGCTGCTTCTTCATGGCGTCGGCCTGGTCGGGATATTTTTCGTTGAGGGCTTGAATGTCGGGTTGCAGTATCTTCATCTTGGCCTGCGACATATAGCTCTTATAGGTCAAAGGCCACAATACAAGTTTGAGTAAGATCGTCAGCACCAGGATGATGATGCCCATCGACCAGCCAGTCTTGCACAGCCAGTTGAATACCGGCATAATGATGCCTGAGTTGATCCATCGGAACAATTTCCAGCCCAGCGACACGAGTCGCGTGAGGTGCAAGTCCTCGCTCTTGGAATACTTGTCGTAACTCGACAGCAGGTCGTAACGGTTAGGGCCAAAGTAGAAGTAGAACGATGCTGGTGTGGCGTTAGAGTAGCTATAGTTGAAGCTGGTATATACATCCACATTTTTGAGGTATTTGTCGTAGTCTTTCTCGCGGTCTTTGTAAGCCTTGCTCTCGAGCCTGGTGTCGCCACTGAAGCAGTCGTCGGCGATTAACACGGTCGAGAAGAACTGGCTCTTTGCCGAGATCCATTTCACCTTGTCGTTGACGCTTTCGTCGTCATTGCTGTTCTCGCTCAGGTTATCAACATCGTCTTCGCCGTTGAGCTTCCAGTAGAGTGCGCTGTAGCGGTCTTCAAACTGCTTGCCGGCTTCCTGGCGTTGCATCTTCTGGTTCCAGTGGAAATTCATGCTGGTGATGTTGTTGTGCATGATTTTGTCCATATTTTGCTGGAGGATTTCCATCTTCACCATGTAAGACCCTTTTTCAAGGGTGTATTTCACACTCCACTTGGCTCCGTTGGGCAGGTTCACGAGCGACATTGTCACTGTGGAGTCGCCCTGCTGGTTCTCGGGAACGAAATAGAAGTCCTTGGTGTCGAAGCTCTGGTCGCGGTTGTTGAGAATAAAGCTGTAGTTGTTGTTGCCTGGGCTCACGAGCTCAACGGGCACGCTGTTGTCCTTCTTGTAGTCCTCGGGTGAATGATAAGCCTTATAGCCGTTGAGAGTGGCGCGGGTTATCATGCCACACTTAGTGCTGATTTCTATCTTGAGGGAGTCGTTTTTGAGGGTTATTGTCTGGTCGGTGCCAGTGAGACATCCACTGAACATCTGCGCACTATTGTATTTGGTAATCACCGCTTTGACAGCTTCCACAGCGTTGACGTCGGTGTTTACGCTGTCGATGCTCAGCGTGTTGGTGCCCACTTTCACAGTACCTGTCAGTTTGTCGCCTTCTTTACGCAGAGTTACGCCTCCGTCATTCAGTGCGCTGTCGTTCTTTGCGACGAGAGCTGTCAGTGTAGCCCAATCTTCTTGCGTTATAGAGTCGGTGGGTGCCGCAGGGGTGTTGTCCCCGGCTTTTCTCTCGGTTTGCTTGTTGTTGCCTTGTTGCGCATTTTTGTTATTGCCTGATTGACAATACATGAAGCCAAAAATGACCGCACACATCAGCAACATTCCAATTACCGTGTTTTTATCCATAATAGTTAAAGTGTGTTTTTTGCGTTTTTTTGATAGCGTGATAAGCTATTTTGTTGTTATTGATTCTTGTTTTTCTCTTCTATGGCTGCCCTCACAAAGTCCATGAAAAGGGGGTGGGGCGTGAGCACTGTGCTGCTGTACTCAGGATGATACTGTGTGCCGATGTACCACGTCTTGTCGGCAAGCTCGATGACTTCAACTAAGTGAGTCTCGGGGTTCTCGCCCACACAGTTCATGCCATTGTCCTCGAGTAGTGAGCGGTACTCGTCGTTAAGCTCGAAGCGGTGACGGTGACGCTCCTCGATGTCGAGGCTTCCATAAGCTGTAGCAACTTTTGTGCCAGGTTTCAGATGGCAGGCGTAGGCCCCCAAGCGCATGGTGCCACCCATGTTGGTGATGCTCTTCTGCTCCTCCATCAGGTCGATGACATTATTGGGTGTCTTGGGGTCGATTTCCACACTGTTGGCATCGGTGAGGCCAAGCACGTTGCGGGCAAACTCGATTACCATGCACTGCATTCCATAGCAGATGCCGAAGGTGGGCTTGTCGTGCTCGCGGCACCACTTGAGGGCGGCAAATTTTCCCTCGGTGCCACGCTGGCCGAAGCCAGGGGCCACCACCACACCGTCCATGCCGCTAAGCAGCTCCTCGGCATTGCCGTCATTGATTTTCTCGCTCGAGATATAGGTGATTTTCACTTTGTGGTCTTGATAGACTCCTGCTGTGAGAAGACTCTCGTCGATGCTCTTGTAGGCGTCTTGAAGTTCCACATATTTTCCCACGAGACCTATCTTTACTTCCTTGCTCGCGTTGTGCATCTTGTTGAGGAAGAAGTTCCACTTGGTGAGGTCGGGCTCGCCGCTATAGGGAGTGCCTGTTTTCTCAAGAATAATCTGGTCGAGGCGCTGGCGGTGCATCATCAGCGGCACCTCATAGATGCTCGGTGCGTCAAGGCTTTGCGTCACGGCATCGGGACTCACGTTGCAGAACTGAGCCACCTTGCGGCAATGTGCCGCAGGCAATTCACGCTCGGTGCGCAGCACCAGCACGTCGGGCTGGATACCCACCTGCTGCAACTGCTTAACGCTGTGCTGAGTGGGTTTGGTCTTCAACTCGCCGGCAGCCTTGATATAAGGCACATAGGTGAGGTGAACCACCACGCAGTTGCGCCCCAGCTCCCACTTGAGCTGGCGCACAGCCTCGAGGAACGGCAGCGACTCGATGTCGCCCACTGTGCCGCCTATTTCGGTAATCACGAAGTCATACTTGCCGGTGCTTCCTAACAGCTTCACGCAGCGCTTAATCTCGTCGGTGATGTGGGGGATAATCTGCACCGTCTTGCCCAAGTAATCGCCGCGGCGGTCCTTGTCGATAACGCTCTGATACACGCGCCCAGTGGTGATATTGTTGGCGCGGGTGGTCTTGATGTTGGTGAAACGCTCGTAGTGTCCTAAGTCAAGGTCGGCCTCGTGGCCATCGACGGTGACATAGCACTCACCGTGCTCGTAGGGGTTAAGCGTCCCGGGGTCGATGTTGATGTAAGGGTCAAACTTCTGCATCGTCACGTTGAAGCCGCGTGAGAGCAGCAGTCTCGCTATCGACGACGAGATGATACCCTTTCCTAACGATGACACCACGCCACCAGTAACAAAGATGTATTTTGTGTCCACTATATTTTAGTAAATATATTAATGATGTTACTCAATATTTTCTTTACAAACTGCAAAGATAATCATTTTCTCCCAATCAATCCCCCAACTCGGCAAGAATTTAGGAATATTTTTTCGGCAACGACAAAAAATTCAGTGTTAATTCCTCCCACACTGGTAAACCAAAACAACCGGAACAACATCTTAACAACTGAAACAACAATAATGCGATTAAGCG
>CALAVD010000292.1 GCA_937892085.1 uncultured Prevotellaceae bacterium | reverse complement strand
ATACGTTGTTTTAGTTGTTTGATAAACTGCATACGTTGTTTTAGTTGTTTGATAAGCTTTTTTCGTTGTTTGATATTTTCAAAAAAAGAGACCAGTGGAAAAAAACTATCTACTAATAACCGATATCTGAAAACTTTTTTATATCTTTGCAGCGTGATAATGTGGTGGCCACTATGAGCACCCGCTCCGCTGGTGGCTGAAAAGGGAACACAGGTGAGAATCCTGGGCAGAACCCGCTGCTGTATTTTCCCCACTTCATGTCGCTTGCCGTTTTTTCCTAAAATTCGGTCACTGCCAGTTATTGGTGGGAAGGCCCTAAGGCAAGCGATGGGAATGAGCCAGAAGACCTGCCATGTTATCTTTGATTTTCGAGCTCTCGTGGAATTAGGGCAGGAACACATATTGTTAGTTAAGAGTTAATAGTTGGGCTACGCCAACCTACTCCACTATTTCACTACTGCTTGAAGCGGTTGCTTCATTGTGTTTCGTCATTTCACCGAGAGTAGAGTGTGATGACGATTTTATTAACATAATTAATTAACTATGAAGCAACTAAGTTTACTTTCCAAAACTTTTGTGCTGACGATGGTGCTAGTGGCTATGGCTCTGCCCGCACATGCCGACCGCACCGTCAATCAGCTGCAATTTGGCAAGCAGACCATTGAGGTTGCTGCCGATGAGGTGATAACCTTCCTCGACATGAACGGTTATCAAGGCATCTCGTCATCAAGCAGCAACAACTCGCAGTCGCTCACCGTGTTCAAGCCCGCCCAGGGGATGGCTATCCAGCTTGCCTTTGAGCGCCTTGACGTGCGCAACGATGGTGCCTCCTGGCCTGCTTATGTGAACGTGTATGCTGGCGATCCCGATGCCGATGGGTCGTTCAGCTACGCTACCTCAACAAGTGGCGTGACCGCCAGCTCCACTCTGCCCAGCGGCACTGTGCTCCAGACGCTCGACGGCACTTATGAGAACCTGACCTACACCGCTACTGATGCCTCAGGCATCATCTCAGTGGGTTATCTCTACCGTTATGCCAAGGCCATTGACGGTTGGAAGGCAACGGTGAAATGCATCACCCTCGAAGACATGACCGTGACTGGCGCTTCGAGCAACTACGAAGACGTAGATGCTGCCACTACCGCCACCGAGGGCATCAACTTCGCCACAGCAGTGGTCACCACTACTGGCATAATGAATGCCGATAATGTGACTGGCATCACTTTCAAGGCTACAACCAATGAGGATGCTATCGACCCATTGCAACTGCGCCTCTATGCAGGTTCGCAGCCATCATTCAAGGGTGCCACACCTCTTGAAGCCACTGTTGAAGCCTATCGCGATGGCTACACCTTCACCCTGAACCAACCACTGAGCGAGGGCATCAACAAGTTCTCGATTGCCGGCGAATACCTGAGCACTGCTGTACCAGGTGCTAAGGCTGCTATCGAGATTAGTAAGATTACAACCGCTGGTATGCCCGAGGGTGTGACACCTTTCACCGCAGGCAATCCAGTGGCAGTAGCCAAACCTGCCATTGCGCTGATTTCCACCACTCCACAAGTCATCACCGTGGGCGATGTGCCCTACAATTTCTATGACGACGGAGGAAAGGATGGCAACATCACCCAGGGCTTTGAGGGACAAATCACATTTGTTCCCGCAACCGAGGGCAATGCTATCAAGATAGACTTCTCTAAATTAGAGCTTTTCAACACTTCGACCGTTGGATACAATGACGTGTTCAAGTTCTATAATGGACGCGAAGTGAACGAGGCAAACCTCATCACTTCCCTACTCGATGAGCCTGAAATCGTGAAATCTACTGCCGACGATGGCTCGATGACCGTTTATCTCAAGAGCACCGCAGGTTATCCCAAGAGCGGTTGGGAGGCACTGGTGAGCCAGTTCCTGCCAGGCGACATGACGCTTGCTGGCGTTAGTGGCGAGGCAGCTTCTACAGCTACCGTTAGCGCAGGCGAGACCAACGTGCAGATGCTCGTCATCGACGTGCAGACCAACAACACCGCCAATCCTCTCAGCCTCAATGGCATCAACCTCACCGCCGCCGATGTTAAGAACTTCGCGCGCGCACGCGCCTATTATTTAGGTAAGAAGAACGAGTTTGCAACCACTACCCCATTTGGCGAAGTGGACGTTACCAGCACCAGCATCACCATCAGTGGCGAGAAGGAGCTCATCGAGGGGCACAATTATGTAGCCATCGTGCTCGACCTCAACAATGAGGCACAGAATGGCGAGCAAATCACCCTATCGCTCGACAATGTGCTCATGGGCGAGGCAACTCACGCTCCCGAGGCTGCAGTGAGTGCCACCCGCACCGTCAACAACGTGTGTCGCGCCACTCAAGGCTCGCACAGCCACGTTATCAGTGGTCCGTGGACCTTCACCAACACCGAAGGCTTCAGCGGAAAGTATGAGACCGTTGACACCGACTACATCGTCACCTTCACCCCTGCCCAAGCTGGCACCGTGGCACAGATTGACTTCTCGGCATTCGACGTATATTACTCTAATTCAAGCTACGGCACTAAGGCAGTATATGAGATTTACAGCGGCACTGAGGTCAACAGCGCCAACCTGCTGTGGAGCTTGCAAGACGCAAGCCAGAGCACTACCGGTCCTGGCACTGTGCTCCGTTCTCAGAGCGCTGACGGCTCACTGACCATACGCTTCAATCCCAAGACCACCAGCAGCTACTATGCCGGCACCGGTTGGATGGCGACCGTTCAGCCTTTCCAAAACCACGACATGACCATCGAGAGTGTTACCGTTAACCAGACCAGCACCGACGTGCTGGCTGTTGGCGCCAGCGACGCAGCACTCATCGACTTCAACATCGCCACCGAGGGCACTCTCTCGCTAAAGGTTCTCAAGACCGTGAAACTAGACCTTAAGGACTCTCAAGAGAGCATCAACAATGTTACAGTATATTACAACAACACCAACGACCGCGAGACAGCCGTTGCCTTTGGTTCGATTGAGAACCCCGAGACGAGCGCTGTAGAAATCGATGGTGAACGTGAGCTCGCCGAGGGCAACAACTACTTCTGGGTAACAGTTGGCATAAAGGCCGACGCTCCTGCCGAAGCAGTCATAGACGCTAAGCTCACTGCTATAGTTGATGCCGCAGGTGTGGAGACCACTGTTGAGAACGGCGACCCAGAGGGCTACCGCGTGGTTAAGTATATGTATAACATGGAAGAAGGCGAGAATGAGATTATCGTTACCGAGCCTCTCATGTTCTACGACGACGGAGGACCTAACGGCAAGCTCACTAAGGGCTTCAAGGGCACCGTAATCTTTGTTCCCGGACGCGAGAATAGCTCTGTTCAAATCGACACTAAGAGCACTTTCTCGATTGGCTCGGGCAAGATGTATGTTTATAGCGGTCGTGGCGTGAATGCCGACAATATCCTGGGCACCGTCACTGGCTACACCACCACTACTGGTCCTCACGACCTCGTGAGCAAGGCCGAGGATGGCTGCCTCACAGTGCGTTTCGAGGCCAACACCACCGCTTCGACCCTCGACGGATGGGAAATTGAGGCAAGTCTGCATGAGAAGACTCCTTTCACCATCGAGTCGATTACAGTTGCCAACACTACCGATGACGTGATGCGCAACTCGCAAGACAACGTGATGCAGCAAGTGAAGATTAACGTGAGCGGCGACAAGAATCCTATCAACATCGCTGCCGTTAAGTTCAACACTGGCAGCAGCACCGACATCGCTGCCGCCAATCTCTACTACACTGCCCACAATGCCACATTCAGTGCTGACAACCTGCTCGCTACCGCAACCACCGTTGTCGATGGCGAGAACGTTATCACTCTCGACGACCCACTGGCAATTACCGAGAATGGTGACTACTATCTGTGGCTCACCTACGACATCGCCGAGGAAGCTACTGCCGGCAATGCCGTTACTGCTCAGGTTACGGCTCTAACCGTTGATGAGAACGAGACTGAGGTTACTGGCGAGGCTGCTCAACGCACCATCAAGGCCGGTATCAAGGGAAACTACATCATCGGCACAAGCGACCAAGCCACCTACGCCACATTTGCCGAGGCCATCACTGCTCTGCAAGGCGGTGTTGAGGGACCTGTTACTTTCCAAGTGGAGGATGGCACCTACGCCGAGAACATTTGGTTTGCAGCAGTTCCAGGTGCTGGCAAGCAAAACACCATAACTTTCACCAGCCTCAGCGGCAACCGCGACAACGTGATTGTGGCAGGTTCGGGAAGCTCGGAATACATGCCCGGCTCTTCGGCCTACAAGAAGGGTGTGGTATTCATCGAGAACACTCCCTATGTCACTCTCGAAAAGATGAGTTTCATCCCTGCTAAGGAGAGTGAATACAACTATGTGGTTCAAATCTTCGACCGTAGCCGTCACTTCACTCTGCGCGACTGCTATGTGAAGGCTACACCGGTGACCAGCGGCTACAGCGGCATCTATCTGGTGAAGACTTCGGCAGGTAGCGAAGACAAGACCAACAACGACTATGCAACTTTCGAGAACAACCTCCTCGAGGGTGGTTACATGGGATTTGCACTGGGTGGCACCAACTACGTGGCACTCACTCGTGAGAAAGGTCTCGTAGTGCGTGGCAACACCGTTAAGGAGGGTTCTAAGGGTATCTACGTCTATGATGAGGACGACATGGTGATTGAGAACAACACTATCTATCAGTCAACTCTACAAAAGACCGGATACTGGGGCCTTGACCTTGCTCGTGTGCGCGGTAATGCCGTTATCGTCGGTAACAAGGTCACAAGTAGCACAACCTATTACAGCGGCGGTATTCAGCTGCGTGGCGAGAGCTACGGCACTGCCGAGCAACCCATCTTGGTTTACAACAACGTGATAAATATCACCAATTCGCCAAGCAACAGCAGCGCAGGCATTGAGATGGATGCCGACCAGAAGTACATTTCGCTCTACAACAACACCGTGCGCATCGCCGGCAATGGTGGCTACGCCTACTATGCCGCTACACGCAATCCAATTTCTTACGAGGGCATCTACTTACAGAACAACTTGTTCCAGAACACCACCAGCAGCCCAGCCATGTTCGTCCACAACAATGTGGCTGGCAAAGCTAAGTTTGTGAACAACGCATTCTGGGGTGAGACTATTCTTGTCGATACCGATATCGATGCCTTCAACGGCTTGGATGGCAACAGCGG
>CALAVD010000291.1 GCA_937892085.1 uncultured Prevotellaceae bacterium | reverse complement strand
CTCTATCATCGCCGCCTCCTGGGCTTTGTCATGGCACGTGCAGCCATTGATAATGGAACCCGATGTGGGAGCGTCGATAAAATACCACGACTCTCGCTTGCCGCGGGCGCGATGCTCAAGTGCATGAGCGGCGGCATCGTTAGGGTGAACCTGGATGCTAAGGTTCTCGCGCGCTTCGGTCAGAGCGAGGGTGAGCGGGAAATACTCAAATTGCGACATCCCCACCTTGTCCTTAAACAATGGGAACACTTCGTTCAGGCAGCGACCACACCACTCGCCATTGAGAATCTCATTGGACACGCCTTCTCGACAGTAGAGCGAATAAAGATGCCCAATGCGGTCTCCTTCGACGTCAGCTAAACGGCTAATCTTCGGACCACCCCAAATGGTGGAGTGTACTATTCTCTTGAGTATAATCATCGCTACACTTTTACGATTTCTCTTATTCTCATTATCTGATCAAGCAAGGTGTCAAGTGAGTCAAGGCGAAGCATGCAACTGCCATCGCACAACGCACTGGCGGGGTCGTTGTGGACTTCCATGAAGAGTCCCGAGAGTACTCCTGTAGCCACTGCAGCCTTTGCAAGATAAGGCACGAACTCACTCTTGCCGCTATTGCCATAGTTGAAGCCACCACCGCTAATCTGCACACTGTGCGTTGCATCAAAAAGTACAGGGTAGCCCAACTTTGACAATCTCACCAGTCCCGACATATCAACCACCAGATTATTGTAACCGAAGCAGTTCCCTCGCTCGCAGAGCATGAAGTCCCTGCAACCGAAATACTCCATCTTGCTAACCACGTTGCCCATTTCCTCGGGGCTCGAGAATTGTGCTTTCTTGATGTTGACAGTTTTCCCCGTCATTGCAGCCGCTTGCAGCAAGTCGGTCTGCCGGCACAGGAAAGCGGGAATCTGAATGATATCGGCGACTTCGGCGACCGGCTTTGCCTGATTTGGCTCATGGATGTCGGTAACAATCTTCACACCCACCTCGGTCTTTGCCTTAAGCAAGATGCGCAACCCCTCTTCCATGCCAGGGCCACGATAGTTGGTGGCCTTAGTACGGTTGGCTTTATCCCAAGAAGCCTTGAAATAAAAGTCTATATCGTGTTTGCCTGCAATGTCCTTAAGTGCCTGAGCAAGAAACATCACATTATCCTCACTCTCGATCACGCAGGGTCCTGCAAGCAGTTTGAACTTATTGTCATTCATATAACGGATGTCTGTATTATGCTGGCAAATTTAATAATAATATATGACAAATACCTACTATTTGTTCAAAAAAAATAATGCAGCAATGCAATGTTACGCTATATTATTGTAACTTTGCACAATGATTTGGGCATGACAGGGGTGCCCATTGTTTTTAGATTATTGACTTTTTTAAAGAAAATATGAAGTTTTCGTTCAATCAACTGAAGAAACAGCCCGGTTTCGCTATGGCGCTGAATTTCACAATCATGTTAGTGGTTTACATGATTAGCCGCTGGGTGTTTTATGCTATGAACTCACAATATTTCCCCGATGTCACCTTCAGCGACATGATAACAATGTCGTGGGGAGGACTGAGATTCGACATCAGCGCGTTGTGCTACCTCAACCTATTGTGTATAGCAATGCAGTTTGTGCCATTGAAACTTCGCCACACCGTGAAATACCAGCGCATAGTAAAAATAATCTTCCTCACGGTAAATATTGTGGGAATCGTTGTCAATGCTGCCGACATCGTGTATTTTGAGTTTGGTGGGAGACGTACCACATGGATGATTTTCTCAGAATTTGGTGGCGAAAGCAACTTGGGACGCATCTTCCTCAACAGCATCACCAATTACTGGCAGGTGTGGATCTTTGGCATCGCAATGATATCTGCCATCGCATTTCTCTACTACAACCCCATTAAGCAAGACCGCGCGAAGGACGACTACCCTCCCGCCAAAGTTTATTACCCCGTCCACTGTGCCATCTTCCTACTGGCACTGCTTCTCACAATCGCTGGTTCACGAGGTGGATTGTCGCTCAAAATGCACCCATTGCGGCAAGACTCTGCCGAGCTCTACTGCAATCAACCTCTGGAAGCTGCGATTGTGCTCAACACCCCTTTCACCATGATTACCACAGCCCACAAACATGGCTATAAAGACCCTAAATTCTTCAAAAATGATGAAATTATTAATTTTTTCCTAGAATCAAGAGAAAAAAGAATTAAAAATATTGGGCCAGAAGATGTTTCCCAATTAATTGATTTAAATGCTGCTAGTGAAGAATTTATCAATAATTTTTTGAATAATAATTTTAAAAAATTTGATTTAAAAGAATTTTTTGGAGATCAATATGATACTTTTATACAAAAAATTTTTGAGAATTTTAAAGAACCAAGTGATTTTTCTAATATTAAAATTTGGAAAATAAGCCCAAATGTAAATGAAGAAGTTCTAAAATATTGTATCAGAAGAATAAGTTT
>CALAVD010000290.1 GCA_937892085.1 uncultured Prevotellaceae bacterium | reverse complement strand
ATTCGTTGAAATTAGTTTAATTCGTGTGCTTTTATTTTTTAAAGTGGACTCATTTTATAATCTATATTTTCTATACAATATAGAATTTCTATAACCGTGTGAGTTTATGTCTAATAACAAGAGAAAATGGTATGTGGTGTGGGTAGGCTCCGAGACGGGAATCTGCGACACGTGGACCGAGTGCCAACTGCGCACTAAGGGCTATCCCGGAGCACGTTACAAGAGTTTCGACAACCAAGAAGATGCCGTTGAAGCTTTGCGCAACGGCTACGACGAGGAGGCGCGACGGGTGTTGCGAGCCATCGCCAATGCGCCACGGCGCAAAGACGAGGTGGATTATACCCAAATTCCCGAGATAATCCCCGGCAGCTGGGCTGTTGATGCAGCATGCAGCAAGAATCCCGGAGCCATGGAATATCGTGGCGTGGACGTATATACCGGCGCACAGATTTTCCACCAGGGACCTTTTGCTCAAGGCACCAACAACATTGGCGAGTTCCTTGCCATTGTGCATGCCCTCGCAATGCTCTACAACCGTGGCGACAGCACCACCGCCATCTATAGCGACAGCCGCACGGCACAAATATGGGTGCGCAAGCGTCACTGCGGCACCAAGCTCGAACGCACACCACAGAATGCCCGCCTGCTCGATATAGTGGCACGCGCCGAGCAATGGCTACAGACGCACACCACCCAAAACCCAATCTATAAATGGCAAACCGACAAATGGGGCGAAATCCCCGCCGACTTCGGAAGGAAATAAGAAAAGAGTGCACTTTAAAAAGTGGCATTTTGTGCTGATTCAAATATTCAAACGATTAAAGACGATTAAAAACTAATTGAATATCAATTAAATAAAATTCGTTGAAATTAGTTTAATTCGTGTGTTTTTATTTTTTAAAGTGGACTCAGAAAACAAGAAGAAAAGAAGACAAAAGGGGAAGAAGAAAGGAAATCTTGGGGCTGTTGATGCATTGCGCCGCACCGCCGGCGTTCAACGAGCCCTGTGGCTAAAAAAGGGAGCCAACAGACTAAGCTGCTGACTCTCTTTGCGTTGTCCTACCCGGACTCGAACCAGGAAATGCGGCACCAAAAACCGTTGTGTTACCATTACACTATAGGACAATCCTAACATCATGAGAACAGAATTCCCAAATGCGGTGCAAAATTACATCAGTTTGCGCAATCTTGCAAATTTTTCGCGATTTTTTTTGTTTTTTTGGTTTTGTCACACAATTACTAACAATTGTGCATACAATACCATCACGATTAGCGTTCCACGTTTCGCTTTCCTCGCACGAAGTGCTTACTTCGCTATGAGCAGGAAGTAGTTCTTCTTGCCGCGCTGGGCGAGGATGTACTTGTCGTTGAGCAGGAATGAGCTGTCGATGACCATATTTTGGTCGGTGACTTTCTCCTTGTTGATGCTCACGCCGCCACCTTGCGTCATCTTGCGCATCTCGCCCTTGCTGGGGAAGACGGCAGCATTGTCGGTGAGCAGCACGATGGCCGGCACGCCCTCGTTGAGAGCCTCACGGCTCACCTCAAACTGTGGCACACCCTCAAACACCGAGAGCAGCGTGTCCTCGTCAATCTTGTGGAGGATGTCCTTTGCCTTGTTGCTGAAGAGAATCTGCGATGCTTCTACCGCCATCTCATAGTCCTGCTCGCTGTGCACCATGATGGTGATTTCCTTGGCAAGGCGCTTCTGCAACGGGCGCATACCCGGGTCACGCTCCTGCTCTTCCTCGAGGGCTTTGATTTCCTCTTGGGTGAGGTCGGTGAAAATCTTGATGTACTTGGCAGCGTCGAGGTCGCTCACGTTGAGCCAGAACTGGTAGAACTTGTAGGGTGATGTGCGCTTGGGGTCGAGCCACACGTTGCCGCTCTCGGTCTTGCCAAACTTGCCTCCGTCGGCCTTGGTGATGAGCGGGCAGGTGATGGCGTAGGCCTCGCCGCCGGCGATGCGGCGAATGAGCTCGGTGCCGGTGGTGATGTTGCCCCACTGGTCGCTGCCACCCATCTGCAGTCGGCAACCCTCGTGCTCATAGAGATACAGGAAGTCATAGCCCTGGAGGAGCTGGTAGCTGAACTCAGTGAACGACATACCGTGGTCGGCGTTGGCTGCCAAGCGCTTCTTCACGCTGTCTTTAGCCATCATATAGTTGACGGTGATGTGCTTGCCGATGTCGCGGATGAAGTTGAGGAAAGAGAATTCCTTCATCCAGTCGTAGTTGTTCACGAGAATGGCGTGGTTGGGGGCATCGCTGTCGAAGTCGAGGAAATGCGACAGCTGAGCCTTAATTGCCTCCTGATTGTGACGCAGCGTCTCCTCGTCGATGAGCTTGCGCTCCTGCGACTTCATCGAGGGGTCGCCTATCATGCCCGTGGCACCGCCAACGAGGGCGATAGGACGGTGGCCGGCACGCTGAAAGTGCTTGAGCATCATAATGCTTACAAGGTGACCAATGTGCAGCGAGTCGGCGGTGGGGTCAATGCCCACATAGGCGCTCGTCATCTCTTTATTCAACTGTTCTTCAGTACCTGGCATGATATTGGCAATCATGCCTCTCCAAGTTAGTTCTTCTACAAAATTCATCGATTTATAACGTGTTTTTAGTGAATATTCTTTTATACCGCTTGCAAAGGTACTACTTTTTTCGCTATCTGAAAAATTGTACCTCATTACAAGAAAAAAAAAGGTCAATTAAAGAAAATTTTCCACAATTATTCTTTTATATAAAATATTTGTGTAATTTTGCGTTCTAATATATAGAAGTTTATTCAATAGGAATTAATTATTTAAAAGTAACACAATAAATTACAATTACAGCTATGGCAAAATTTGATAAGTCAGTATTAGCGAAGTATGGCATCAACGATGTTCAGGAAGTGCTGTACAACCCCACCTATGAGGTGTTGTTCAACGAGGAGACCAAAGATGGTCTCGAGGGCTTTGACGTGGGCCAGGAGACTGAGCTTGGCGCAATCAACGTGATGACCGGCATCTACACCGGCCGCTCGCCTAAGGACAAGTTCATCGTGATGGACGAGAACAGCAAGGACACCGTGTGGTGGACCACTCCCGAATATCCTAACGACAACCACCCCGCCAGCCTCGAGACTTGGGCTGCCGTGAAAGAGCTCGCACAGAAGCAGCTGAGTGGCAAGCGCCTGTTTGTGGTTGACGGCTTCTGCGGCACCCACAAGGACACCCGCATGAAAGTGCGCTTCATCATGGAGGTGGCTTGGCAGGCTCACTTCGTGACCAATATGTTTATCCGCCCACAGAATGAGGCTGAGTTTGACCAGGAGCCCGACTTCATCGTTTACACCGCCAGCAAGGCAAAGGTGGAGAACTACAAGGAGCTCGGCCTCAACAGCGAGACTTGCGTCGCCTTCA
>CALAVD010000289.1 GCA_937892085.1 uncultured Prevotellaceae bacterium | reverse complement strand
TCTTCAAATTGAGAACCGCCACTACGGCGATCGCTATATCAATGATTCAAGAAATGTGATAAAAGTTTCCATCGCTCTTGATGACAACATCAAAAACATAGCTTCGTGGAGGGTTATTAATTGATATTTCAACTATTTAGTTCTAATGGTCAAATTTTAGGATAACAAGCACCCCAATTTAATATAAATTGTTTCTATAATAACCAATGCGCCACTCTCGAGCTTGAGAGTGGCGCATTGGGTTATTGTAGTGATGATTGGTTATTATCCCAAGAGTTGCTGTGCCATGTTTTGGGCGGCGCGGCGGCCGTCGCCCATGGCGAGGATTACGGTGGCACCGCCACGCACGATGTCGCCACCGGCATAGAGGTCGCCGATGTTGCTCTGCATGGTCTCCTCGTTGACAACGATGGTGTTGCGGCGGCTCACGTCAAGTCCCTCAATAGAGCGAGGCACGAGCTGGTTGGGTGATACACCCACTGCTACAATCACTATGTCAACAGGTATCTCCTCTATTGCACCCTCAACAGGCACTGGCGAGCGGCGTCCGCTTGCATCGGGTTCGCCCAGCTCCATGCGCTGAATGCGCATCGCCTTGATGTGCCCCTTCTCGTCACCAATGTACTCGATGGGATTATGCAGAGTCATGAACTCTACGCCCTCTTCCTTGGCATGGCCTACTTCCTCGCGACGTGCAGGCATCTCCTCCTCGCTGCGGCGATAGACAAGAATAACACGCTTGGCGCCCATGCGCAAAGCGGTGCGGGTAGAGTCCATAGCGGTGTTGCCGCCACCAATCACTGCGATAGTCTCGCCCTGCATCACGGGAGTGTCGCCACCACGGCCGGCGCTCATCAGGTTGATGCGGGTAAGGTATTCGTTGCTCGACATAACGCCAATAAGGTTCTCGCCAGGAATGTCCATAAAGCGTGGGAAGCCGGCGCCAGAGCCTACGAACACACCCTTGAAGCCCTGCTGGTGCAGGTCGTCGTAGGTAATAGTCTTGCCCACAAGCACGTCCTTCTCGAACTTCACGCCCATCTTGCGCAGACCTTCAATCTCATAGTCAACGATGCTGTTTGGCAAGCGGAACTCAGGAATGCCATACTTGAGCACACCACCAATCTCGTGCAGTGCCTCAAACACTGTCACGTCGAAGCCCTGCTTTGCCATGTCGCCGGCAAACGACAGTCCCGAAGGACCACTACCGATAACGGCAACCTTGATGCCGTTGGCAGGCTTCATTGGAGGCACTTCTTGCTCGGTGTTGTTGCGCTGCCAGTCGGCGGCAAAGCGCTCCAAGTAACCGATAGCCACAGCCGGCTGTTTCATCTTAAGGCGGATGCACTTGCTCTCGCACTGCTTCTCCTGCGGGCAGACGCGTCCGCAGACGGC
>CALAVD010000288.1 GCA_937892085.1 uncultured Prevotellaceae bacterium | reverse complement strand
GCTTCAATCACTGTAGTGTATTCTCCATATTCGTCGATTTGTTCATTGTCAACAAAAAGATAGAGTTTGCCCGCGAAGCGATCCTCGCTATTGTTTTTTATTGTCACATGGCATTTTTCTCCTAATCCCACTTTGTGTTCGCCCGCGAATTCAAAGTTGGTGGCCTCGAGGTTGACGATTGGGTGCTGAACAAGTGTTGCATAGCTGCTATTTACAGTCATAGACAAGAAATATCGGTCACTTTCCAGCATAGGAATCCAATCATTAGAGCCTTCTACCTGACACACAGGTAGAATCTTATAGGTTCCGTTAGAGATGTTTTTTCCAAATGTGTAAGTTGTTGTAGTGTTGCTCCCGGGCCATTTGTCGGTAACATTGTTATTGGAAGTATAATTTGCTGTGCTTGCTATGAGCTCAATGAAATTGTCGTTGCTGTCATAGAGAGCGATACCGTGTCTGTATTTTGTTCCGTCATCAATATGATCTTCGGCAGCAACCGCAGGGTAGTATGTCTTGTTGAATTTGAAATAACCATTATCATCGCGGTATAATGTCATGTTGGTGCTGGAAAAATATATGTCATAGACGGTGAGCACATGATTCACTTCTTCACCTTGACCTGTATATCCAGGAGTGATGCCAATAATGGCTGTCTGGTCCATGTTGTAGCCCTCGGCGCTAGTTGAGGCACCAATGCCTGCAGCGTAAGGGTTGAGGATCTCTAGCTGGAAATATCCATCTCCCAGTCCTCCCCATCCCCAGTTGATGTGGTAGTAGTCGCCATATTCGTATCCGTCGCACACAAACGAGTGTCCACCTCCGCTGCCTGCACGTCCGTTATAGACCATTGGCCTTCCTTGAGCAAGTTCTTGATATACCATTTCGGTCCATGAGTCAAGGTCGTAGTCGCTGCGATACACCAACTTGGCATTGTAATCAAAATAGTTGTTGAATGCTTTTGGGATATAAGGGTCGCTGGTCCCCGACGCTGTGAGAGCGTAGGTCATGTGAGCTGCGTGTCCCGCATAGAGCATGAGTGTCGCCACCGCATTTGTATAAACCTCGTCCTCACTACCATTGTAGCTGTCAATCATGTGCTTCCAGTCGAAGGTTGTAATAGGAAGCTCTTCGGTGGTTTGAGTGATATATTCCCCTATGTTACCAGTGCCATATCCATACTCATAGCTAGGAATCGCCTGAGAGGTCTGTTCTGGATAATTATGGTATTTCATAATCTGTGACATGGCAGTTGCAACGCATCCAGTATAGGATTGCTCATATTCGCCATCCTCGTTTTTTACCTGTGGACATTTATTCCAATAAGGACGAGCCTGATTCCATTTTGTGGAGATAAGGGGTGCGATAGAGTTGCGTGTGTCAACGACGCTGGTAGCTCTTGGTGCGGCGAGTGCGCTTTTGAGCATTGAAGGCTCCACTTTGTCGAGCTGTGTGATTTGCAGTGCATACTCGTTGAGCCATGCTTTCATGTTGGCAGGGATTCGTGCTTCGTCGAAATAACCTTCGTCGCTGTAGCCTAAGATTGGGTTGGTGCGGTCATCGCCCGAGACGATTACCCATCCCTGGTCTTTGCCAATGTTGAACACATAGTAGGCGACATTGGTCGATGTTGTCGCTTGCATAGTCTTGTTGCCTGTGGTGGCAAACTTTAGGTTGTTAGTCTTTTGCTTGGTGAGCAGGAATTTAGCTGCTTCTTGCTGTGCCTGCTCAATGGTGACAGGCGCAGCACTTGTGATTGCTGCCAAGCTCGCGCATAGCACAAGCATGGCAAGTCGTCTTAAATAAGTCATTTCTATTGTGATAAGAAGGGTTTATGTATATTTTAACTTAATAATTATGCAAAAATAATTATGTTAAAGCTAACTGCCAAACAATTTCAACCAACGGGCAATAAATAAAAAGAAATGGCACTCACTATAAGGTGGTAAGTGCCATTACAGAATTTTTTGGGGAGAGAAGGTTAGAGGTTGCGGTGCTTTGGATGTTTTTTGTGCATCTTGTTGTCTTTGTGCTTGTGGGGCTTGGAGTCTTTGTCGGAGTTTACATACTTGAAGATTGCGTCGCGCCAAATCAGGTAGCCTGGTCCAAGCAGGTGCAGACCGTCGTTGGTGAGGTCTTCGCGGAGCTTGCCATTTTTGTCAACAAATAGCGGATAGAGGTTGATCCAAGTGACCCCTTGTCGCTTGCACACTTGCTCCATGGCTCTGTTGCCGTCGATAACCACTTGTTCGCGTCCGTGTAGCAGTTTCCACATCTGCACATCGGTGTTGAATGGCAGCATCGATTGCAGGTAAATCTTGGTGCGTGGCGAACGTTCCTTGATGAGAACAATGAGTTTCTCCATAGCTCGCCCAATGCTGTCGCCATCCACCCCGTGCGACACGTCGTTGACACCGCTGAGGATGAAAATCTTGCGAGGTTGTCCTTGCAGGATGGGCTCCATGCGCTCATATAGTCCTTGCACGATGTCGCCAATGATGCCCCGGTTCTTTACGCGGGGATTGCGCAGCAGCTCGTTCCACTCGGCGCCGTCGGTGAGGCTGTTGCCCAGCATGATGATGTCTTTGTGATAGACTGGCAGGTCATCGAAATGAGTGGCGCGGCGCACGTAGTACTTGTCCTGATTGGCAGTGCGCTCGGGTGCTTGCGCCTGCAATGATGTTATCACTGCAATAGCACCAAAAAATAGAATCAAAACACGTTTCATATTTCTTTAAAAGGGATTAAATTATTAACTTATGTTGGAGTTCATACTCCCTCCGCCCCCTCCTCTATCGATAGTGGGGGAGCTTGTCATTTATTCCGAGGTAATGCCACGATAGGCGTCGCAGGCTTTCTTTACGCTGCCGTGGAGCAGCAGCAGTCGCTTCGCTTCGTCGTAGCCCAGTCCCAGTTCCTCGACCACCATGCGGGTGCCACGGTCCACGAGTTTCTTGTTGGTGAGCTGCATGTTTACCATCTTGTTGCCCTTGACGCGCCCCATTTGGATCATGACGCTGGTTGAAATCATGTTGCAGATGAGTTTCTGGCCAGTGCCGCTCTTCATGCGGCTGCTGCCGGTGAGGTACTCGGGACCAACTATCATCTCGATGGGAATCTCAGCGACCTCGCTCACGGGAGCGTTGGGGTTGCTGGTAATGGCAGCGGTGAGGCATCCGTGAGCACGGGCATCGCGCAGCGCTCCAATCACATAAGGAGTTGTGCCGCTGGCAGCGATACCTACCACGGTGTCGTTGCTGGTGATGTTATACTCTTGCAGGTCTTTCCAAGCTTGACTCTCGTCATCCTCGGCATTCTCCACAGCATTACGCAGTGCATCGTCGCCACCGGCAATAATGCCAATTATCCACCCTGGATCCATGCCGAAGGTGGGAGGTATCTCACTGGCGTCGAGCACGCCGAGCCTGCCGCTGGTGCCGGCTCCCATATAGAAGATGCGCCCCCCACGCCTCATGCGCTCGACGATGCCTGTCACAAGTTTTTCGATTTGAGGAATCGCCTTCTGAACAGCATCAGCCACCTTGTGGTCCTCTTGATTAATCTCGCTGAGGATCTCATGCACGCTTTTCTTCTCGAGATCGTTGTAGAGAGAGGGCTGTTCGCTAATCTTTATAAAAGCCATAACTTGTTAAGTGTTAAGTTATAAGTTTTTTCTATGCATTCAGCATTGTGCATTATGCATTCAGCATTGTGCATTAATTAGAGTGATACTTGATGAGTCCTTCCATTGGGGCTTGGATGATGTTGCCAATGGTGATGCCGAGACGGTTAGCAGCCTCAATGAGTACATCTTTTTGCAACAACGCAATGGAGCCCACAAAGTTGCATGGCAGCTCTTTGTAGTTAGGATAGTTGGCAACATTGCGCACAAAGAAATCGGTGAAAGAGCGCATCACGATGGCTTTGATAGCTGGCTCGTGGATGTTGTGCTCAAGGAAAGGAGCAAACTGCGCCAGGAATCGGTTGGCGGCGGGTTTGCGATACACACGGGCGATGATGGTGGTGCGGTCGAGGTTGTATTCCTTGAGAAACTTCTCGCACAAGTGCTCTGGAAGTTGCTTCTTGAGCACATCGCCCACGAGGAGCTTGCCCAGCACAGCGCCACTGCCCTCGTCGCCGAGGATGTAGCCCAGTGGCGACACGTTATCTACCACCTTCTCACCGTCGTAGTAGCAGCTGTTGCTGCCAGTTCCGAGAATGCATGCGATGCCTGGCTCATGCTGGCACAGAGCCCGTGCGGCGGCGAGCAAGTCGGTATCTACCTCAATCTTGTTGACGTGAGGCATATTGCGCTTGAGAGCATTAACAACCTGGTTCTTAATCTCGTCGCTGATGATGCCGGCACCATAGTAATAAATCTCAGTAACTTCATATCCCCTTAGACTGGGCATGAGTTCGTTCATGATACACTCAGCCATTTCTTCTTCGGTCATGAGCAGTGCGTTCATGCCAGTGGTGAAGATTTGAGCAACTTTTTTCTTTCCGTTAAGCAGACACCAATCAATCTTGGTGGAGCCGCAGTCAGCAATTAAAATCATAATAGTAGAATTTTTTATATTTTTATGTATATTTTTTTCTTGTAGAGAATATAGCCGAAGCACCAAGTGATAAGCACGAAGGTGATGGCGTAGAGACACGATGCCATCTCGGGCGTGGGAGTGATGGCACTCCAGCCGTCGTAGATGAGAGAATGAATGGTGACAGGGTCGCCAGCGGCGTTAGTGCCGAAGCGCACAGCGCCAAACACGATCGAGAGAATTGTGCCCACCAAGTAGCAGAACAGTGGGTTTATGCCAAATGCTTGGAAGAAGCGGCACCAGCGGTCGTGACCCTTTATGTCGATGGCATAGATGAGCATCGCAAGGATGCACGATGCCATGCCGCAGGTGATGAGCACGTAGCTCGATGTCCATGCCTTCTTGCTGCATGGAATGCCATATTGCAGCAGCCATCCCACCAGTAGCATGAGAGACCCCCACACTGCTATCTCGACGATGCGCTCGCGGTTGTTCTTCACTGTGCTGATGCACTTGCCAATCATGAAGCCTATTAGCACATGAGCGATGCATGAGAGGGTGCTGAGGATGCCCTCTGGATCAAGTGCGAGTTTTATGCCGTAAGCTTCCTCGTGATACATGTGGTCCTCACCCAGCACAGCGAGATCTACTCTCCAGAGGATGTTGTCGAGCGAGAATTCATAGCCGTTGCCCAGCCCTAAAATGAAGGCATAGACAACGAGGATAATTCCTATTATCCAGGGAATGAACTTGGTCTTTAACAGAATGGCTATCATAGATCCAAAGAAATACACGAGCGCCAGTCGCTGGAACACACCGAGGATGCGCAAGTTTCCAAACATCTTTGTGAAAAAGTGCGACTCTGGGTCGTAAAGTCCACGCAGCCACATGCCGAACCATTGCACCATCCAGCCTATTAGGAAGAGGATGACAGTTCGCTTAATGATTTTGAGGAATACTTTCCCGCTGAACTCAAATTTGAATTTGCTCAGAGAGAAGTACATTGACACTCCCATCACAAACATGAAGAATGGGAACACGAGGTCGGTGGGTGTGAGTCCTATCCACTCGGCGTGGTCGAGAGGCGCATAGATGTGGCTCCATGTGCCTGGATTGTTGACCAGCAGCATGCCAGCTATTGTAATGCCTCGCAAGATGTCGAGGGAGAGGAGTCGTTTGTTTTCTTTAGCCATATTCGTTATTCGTTTATCGTTTATCGAAGTCGGTGGTGAGACTTGCCGCGACGAAATCTATATACAATTGTCTCGTCAGCTTGTTAGCTCGCCGGCTTGCTTGTTACTTCGTCAATTAGGTAGATGAGCGACTGGTAGGGTATGCCGCTGTGGGTGGTGAGGCCTATCTCGCAGGTGCGGCTGTTGCTGAAACCGCGGCGGATGCCTGCCGCCTCGATTTGTGGTCGCAACTTGCGCAAGGCGTAGGTATTGAGTTCGGGATGGGTGAAACCTTTGTCTCCGGCAAAGCCGCAGCAGCCCACCCCTTCGGGGATCAGCACACTTGTTGAGCATCGCTCGGCGAGACTGAGGATTTTGTTGTCAATCTTCATCAGCCGTGTGGAGCATGTAAGGTGGATGGCAATGGGTTCGTCGGTGGGCGTGAACTCGAGGTCTTTCGCCACATAGTCGTGTATGAACTCCATGAGCTCGAGAGGTTTCACTTGCTTCATGTGCTCTCGGGCATGATGCAGACACGGACTCTGGTCGCATATCACAGGATATTTGCCGTTGTCGCTCGCTTTGAGCAACGCTGCTTCCAGCTCGACGGTCTTCTGCTGTGCTATGTCGGGCATGCCCTTACTGTTCCATATCATGCCGCAGCACAGGTTGTTCATATTCTCGGGATAGATGACTTCCCATCCTGCCTTGTTAAGGAAAGAAACCACTTTATCCACGAGGTCGATTGTTGCTCCGTGCTTGTCCTTGCCAAGAGCTTGGTTGAGACAGCTTGGAAAATATACGACCTTCTTGTTGCTGGCAGGTTGGTTCAATGCCTTCATCTTGTGTGGCTTGGGTGTGGCGGGAGTCCATAGCGGCACTCCCATGGCGTGCATCGCCTTTCCCACCGTTCTCACACCGCCGTCGCCAAGCACCGAGTGAGCGGCAGTGGCGACGTAGAGCAGCGACTTGATGCTCCCTTTGGTCATGGCAAAGTGACGCGATACGTAGCTGCCAATGCCGTGAGCCATAGTGCCCTGGCGGTGATGCTCGGCGCGTAGGTCGTGGGTTAACTCGCCCACATTGATGCCCATAGGGCATGATGTGGAGCATAGTCCGTCGGCGGCGCAGGTAGCTTCGCCGTAGTATTTATATTGTTTTTGAAGGCGTTTCAACCGATTGGGGTCATCGCCAGAGGCTTTAAGTCGAGAAATCTCGCGCTGCACGATGATGCGCTGCCGCGATGAGAGGGTGAGTCCGCTGCTCACGCAGTTCACCTCGCAGAACCCGCACTCGATGCACTTGTTCACGTTATCGTTAGTCAAGGGCATGGGTTTGAGGTTCTTGATGAAGCACTCAGGGTCGTCGTTGAAGATTACACCAGGGTTGAGGATGCCTTGCGGGTCGAAGAGGTGCTTCACATCGAGCATGACTTGATAGGCTTTCTCTCCCCATTCTTTCTTAACGAACGGTGCCATGTTGCGGCCAGTGCCGTGCTCAGCCTTGAGCGAGCCGTCGTATTTGTCGATTACCAGTTCTACCACAGCCCGCATCAAGTCTTCATATCGCTTGATTTCTTCTTGGGTGTCGAACGATTGTGAGATGATGAAGTGGTAGTTGCCTTCAAGAGCGTGGCCGTAGATGCAGCTGTCGTCGTAGCCGTGGTTGATGAGCATCTGCGCCAGGTCAACGGTAGCATCGGGCAAGTCCTCGATGTGAAACGCCACGTCCTCGATGAGTACTGTGGTCCCGAGGGGACGTGTGCCTCCCACGCTGGGGAAGATGCCCGAGCGTATAGCCCAGTACTTGCTGTAAACTTTGGGGTCGTCGGTGAAATTGGCTGGCACGTAGAGGTGGAAAGGCTCAAGAATCGCCATTATCGCATTGATGTTGCTTTGCAGCTCGTCGTTGGTGTCGGCAAAGGTCTGTATGAGAACCGCAGTAAGGTTCTCGCCGGTGTTGTCGTCAACGCTGGCAAGCGATTTCTTGTCGAGAATCTCGGCACAGTGCACGGGACCTTTCTTCATTGCCACCACTGCCTCGCACGCCTCGCGCATCTCTTGGAAATAGAGCATTGCGCTGGCTCGGCAGGGGTAGAGGTGCCCCGTCTTCATCGTGAACTCGCTGGCAAAGGCGAGCGTGCCCTCGCTACCCACGATGAGGTGTGTGATGATGTCGAAGGGATCGGAATAAAGCACAAAAGGCGATATGTTGAGGCCAGTTACGTTCTTGATGGAATATTTGCGACGAATGCGGCTGGTGAGCTCGTCGTCGCTTATCACCCGGTCGCGAATCTCCTCAATGCGCTTGATGAATTGCGGATGTGACAAAGTGAAGGCATCACGGCTCGCTTTGTCGCCAGTGTCGAGCACAGTGCCGTCGGCAAGTACAATGCGCATTGACTGCATCACGCGGTCGCTGTTGGCGTGTGTGCCGCAGCTCATGCCGCTGGCATTGTTGATGACAATACCTCCCACCATTGCCGAGTTCTTGCTTGCGGGGTCGGGGGTGAAAGCACGGTTGTGACGAGCGAGAATTTTATCGACCTCACTTCCCACCAGCCCTGGTTGCAGCTTGATGTAGCTGGCATCGGGCGCCACCTCATAGTTCTCCCAGTGCTTGCCGGCGACAATGAGGATGGAGTCGGTGTTGGTCTGTCCGCTCAGGCTGGTTCCTGCCGCGCGGAAGGTGACGTGCAGTCGCATCTCGCTGGCGATAGCGAGCAGTTGCGACACTTCCTGCTCATTCTTGGAGCGCACCACCACTTGCGGAATGTTGCGGTAGAAACCGGCATCGGTGCCCCATGCCAGGCAGTGCAAGTCGTCGGTGTAGATGCGGTCCTTAGGTATGAACTCCCTGATGCGCTTGAGATATGTGTTGTGGCTGTCGTCCATATTTTTACTAGAAATTCTATATTTACTAGAAGATATAGATTTTCGAGATTAATGATATAGATAATATTTTGAGGATTTTGCTTTAAATGACTCGGTGTCTTTGTTGAAGTAGTCGATGATGTCTTCCACTTTGTAGCGTTTGCAGAATCGCTCGCGAATCTCCTTGGTGCCGCACACCTTATCGAACATCGCATAGCGCTTGGGGTTTTGCTCAAAGAGTTCTTGATTGGGGTACATCTCGTGAATCACTTGCAGGAAATAGAACTGTGTGAGGACGAGATTGGCCTTGTCGATGTCGGTGATATAAATCTGCACGCCGTGCACCTCTTGCAACGATTTGTCAACAGCCACGCTCAGAGCGAAAAACGGCTTGTAGTTGATGGGGCGGAAGTGCATACCAGGCAGGTTCAGAGCGTTCATGTTTTTGGCAAGAGCCTCGGCATCAATCCATGAGGCGGCAAAGCACTCAAAAGGCAGTGTGTAGCCAATGCCGGTGTTGAAGATGTAAAGCTCACCCAAAATGCCGCTAACGGGATAGAAAAATGCGTTCTCGGGGGCGGGAATCTGTGGCGAGGGCAGCACCCAGGGCATGCCAGTGTCGCGGAACTTCATGTCGCGAGTCCAACCATCCATGGGGATAACAGTGAGCTGGCATTTCTTGCCGGTCTTCGACTCAGTGGCTATGATGCCTTCCTCGTTGAGATATCGGGCGAGTTCACCAGGAGTCAAGCCATAGAGGTAGGGAATGGCATATTTACTCACAAAGGAAAAGTAGCCTGGCTCTACGAGATTACCTTCCACCTTGTTGCCACCCAAAGGGTTGGGGCGGTCAAGCACCATAAACTCCTTATTGTGCTTTGCGCAGGCTTGCATGCACACTCCCATAGTGGCATAGAAAGTGTAGCTACGGCAGCCTATGTCTTGAATGTCGTAGATAAGCACGTCGATGTCGCGCAACATTTCGGCTGTGGGTTCATGGGTCTTGCCAAAAAGCGAGTACATCTTAACCCCAGTGGCGGGGTCAACGGCATCGCTCACGGCATCTCCTGCGTGGGCATTGCCACGCACGCCATGCTCTGGACCGAAGAGTGCAACGAGTTTCACGCCAGGTGCCTCGTTGAGGATATCGACAGTCGATTTCAGGTTGTTGTCGATACCACTGGGGTTAGTGACCAGTCCCACGCGCTTGCCCTGCAGCTCCTTGAAGCCACCATCGCGCAGCACCTCAATACCCGGTTTTACCACCGCACTGGCAGCCACCGCCACCAGCACCATTGCTATAAATAAAATGTGTCGTATCATAACGTAATGATTTATTAGAACCACAAATTAAACAGATTAAACAGATTTTTTAAAATTGACGATTCTTTCAATCTTAACGGACCGTTCTCCAAAATTTATCAATAAGCCCACACTTAGCCCAGTAGCTTTTAAATAATTAAATAATTGGGCTCGGTGAATGCTGGTTAATTCACTAACAGCTTTAACCTCAATAATAATGTCATTATAACAAATAAAATCAGCAAAATAGTGGTGTTGGATTTTTTTACCTTTATATGATATCTCCACTTTCGCTTCTCTTATAAAGGGAATTTTATTTTCAGTTAATTCATAATAAGGAGAATAGCTTTCTAATGTATTTTCTTTAAAATCATTGTTAATATTCCTCCAGTGGTCAAGATCAAAATCATCTGA
>CALAVD010000287.1 GCA_937892085.1 uncultured Prevotellaceae bacterium | reverse complement strand
AAGAGCGTGGGCAGTGCCATTACTCAGCACGAGCACCACCAGCAGAGCTAATAATGTGAGGAATCGATTATTCATTCAAATCGGTAATCTTAAGCTCTTTTTGAGGTGTCAAATTGATGATTCTAACCGACTTGTTGATATATCCAGTCCAGTTGCTGGCACGCTCAAAGTAGAAGTTTGTCTGAATGCCCTTGTAGGCCGATGCCTTGTCGCCAGGAGTAATATCGTTGGCGTAAGCGTTTACTAAGAACATGCCCACATCAAATCCGAAGACACTCATGTTAGGAGCACTGTTAGAGACTTTAGTGCCATATCTCTTAACATACTTGTTGTTAAGAGCCTTAGCCTCGGCATTGTCGGGCAGGAAGAAGCGCGAATAGATGTGAGTGTCGATAGTCATGAACTCATCTTTGTGCTTCTTCAAGTACATGGTGTATTCGGGATGCCCGAGCAGCTCCAGGCGGCAGTCAACACGAGTTGCCTTAGCCTCGATGATGCCAGTAGCAAACTTGTTGATGAAAGACTCTTTACCGTTGGAGGGGATGAAAAGATATTTCGATGCTGGGTCGAGATATCTCGAGAGCGACTTGCCAGTGAGATCGCTGATGATAGTCAATGTCTTGTGAGTATGCTTGCTCACGTTGGCATATTTCTTTATCTCCTCGTAGATGTCCTTAGACGCCTCAGAGGGGTCATCAAGGAACACCAGCTCATAGTCATGGAATTTGGTCCTCAGCATCTCGATAATCGATGCGTTGAGATAGGGCGAAGGAATGTGCACCTGCATAGAGCGCTGGTTGCTGATGTAGTCTTCGCTCTGAGCGACAAAGCAGTTGAGGATATCCACGTTGTTCTTCTGCCCGTAAGCAAGAATGCGCTTGAGCTGGTCAATCTCGGAGGGCGCGATGATGATATCGCTTTTCTTGAGCTCAGGAAGTGCGAGGATGCTATCAGTGATGCCGGGGCTTTGCTTGCTGTCATACACATTAATGTTCAGAGGCTTGTGGAGCTTGCCCCCCACGCTGTCGATCGCCATCACAAATCCGTTGAAGAACTCATCATAGTCACGTGCATTCTTCGACTTGTTGGCCATGTCGGTCTGGAACGGCAGGATGATGCTGATGTTGATACTGTTGTCCTTATTGGGCGCATGTACATCATTATAAACCTCGTCGAACTTGTCCTTGTAGTTTTTCTCAAGCTGCTCCTCGGTCATGGTGGAGGTGTTCATTACTTGCTTGTCGATGGCATCGCGAGGGATATAGATGGTTTTCCCCTTCTTGAGCTTCGACACTTCGGGGTTTGCGTCTTTGAGGACCTTAGCACTTATGCCGTTGGCCGCCGCCACACTTTCATAGGTGTCGCCGGCAGTAACCACGTATGGTATAAACTGCTTGATATCCTTCTGAACGATAATGTCTTTGGTGGTGTTAGGCATAATCATCAGCACATCGTCGATTTGCAGATTGGCGCTGGCGATACCGGGATTCAGCTCAATAATTTTCTCGATGGTGGTGTTGTAGTCCTTGGCGATGCCATAGAGAGTTTCGCCACTCTTGATGGTGTGATAAATGTACTTGCTTGAGCTGGTGGTGGGTTTCACTGGGATGACAAGTTGCTCGCCCACTTTAAGCCCATAAGCCAGCGATGGGTTGGCAGCAAGGAGTTCGCTCTCGGTGACGCCATAGGTTCTTGAAATGCCGTAAACGCTCTCGCCGCTCTTGATGATGTGTGTCACCACATCGTCGGTAACGGCTTTTTTGCTGCTTTGCTTCTGTTTTGTGTCGGTGTTAAATTCACTCACTGGCAAGAACAACAACTGCTTCTTGGCAACTCCGTTTCGTGCCGACGGGTTGTATTTCAGAATGAGGTCTTTATTTACACCAATCTTGTTGGCGATATCGTGCACAGTCTCGTTCTTCTTTACCTCATAATAATAATAGGTCTCGTTGCCAAGTCTCTTGGTGGGTAAATTCAACTTGGCGTTAAGGGTGCAAGTTGCTGCAACAAGCAATATTGCTAAAGTTATAATTTTCTTCATGATTATCGTTGTTTCAAATTGACAATCTTGTTATTACATTGCCCGTGCTTTAGTGCATGAGCAAATTTATTTGCAAAGATAGTGCAAGTTGAGAGAAATACAAAATCAAAGACAAAGTTTTTTAGCAGACAAAACGAGCTGAGTATCTGTTCAGCGATGTCACTTTTCTCAAACAAAAACAACAAAAATGCGATAGAGCGAGAGTGGCGTCAAACTTGTTTGAACATTGCCGAGCGTGAGCATTTTATTCA
>CALAVD010000286.1 GCA_937892085.1 uncultured Prevotellaceae bacterium | reverse complement strand
GACGTGTGCTCTTCCGATCTATAGCCGCCTCCTTGGTGAGGAAGGAGGCTAGATGTCGCACGGTGTTTTACAATGCAGTTACACGCATAATGTGGCCAGTAGAGTCAGAGAGGATTAGCAAGGGGGTGCGGTGAATAGTGATGTTCTGTAGCATGGGGTCCATCATGCCCCCGGGAGCCCACCAGTGTGTCCATGTGGTGGAGTCTTGACTGATGGTGCGTGTCCACTGTGTGGTGTCGGTGTCAACTACGATGTCGGCCACAGTGATGTCGTCGCCATACTGGCGTGCTAGGCTCCGCAGTGAGTCGATGGCCACTTTGCGGTTCTTGTCGGAGCGCGACCAGAAGAGCAACGCCGCTCGCTTGCCGCTCAAAGTCAGTTCCTCAATCCCTTTGTTCAACCGATAGAATGTGAGGCACGTCACGACACCCGTTGACTGTTTGTGTGTGTCAATCAGGTACTCGAGCGAACTGACCAGTCGTTGGGGGCGCATGTCTGGCCGAATGGCTTGCAGCAGTTGCTTGGACTTGTCACTGCCGTCTAGTTGGTTATATTCGGCCACCAGCAGGATGGTTGACAAAATCTGGTCGGGATGTTGAGTAATCTGCTGCTCTATTAGCTGGTCGATAGTTGCGGTGTCGCTGGTATCGAACGATGCCTGGTTGTTCTTGCGCCACTTCATCCACTGCTCGGTGACATCGTTGCCCTTGATGTCAAGCGTGGGCAATTGCAGACCGTCACTCTTGACGGTGAGATGGTCACCATTGCGTACCGCCATCTGGGCAATCAGTTGACCCTGGGTGTCCCATATCCACAGGAGGGTATAATCGTCGCTGTTGCCCTTGTAGGTGAATCGGTTGCCATCGCCTGGCATGATGCGCTCGCAGACCATACCATTGTCACCGACATAAGACACGAAGACTGCCTTATCGGGTGTGCCGTCTATTTGTGCCTCAATGATGAAATCGCTGCTAGAGCATGCACTCATGATGACCGCGAGGATTGTGATGATTGTCAGTGTTATGTGCCGAATTTTCATTTCTTCAATGGTTTGAGTTGAAATCCTACCTTCACGTCGCTGTAGTTCTCGCTAAGGAATGCCAGAGCCTTGAGGGTGTCGTTCGAACTAAGGCCACTCAGCAGACGCATTAGGGTGAGTAGCCGGTCGGTGTCGAAGAATAGGTGCAGTTGCTTGCCGTCGCGCTTGACTTGCGCCGTGAGTGACATGAGGTGCCACTTGAGCGTGATGGTGTCCTTGCTGGGGCTGTAGCTATAGTTCCCGTTCA
>CALAVD010000285.1 GCA_937892085.1 uncultured Prevotellaceae bacterium | reverse complement strand
GCATCTGCTCGAAAATAAATCAAAAACATCTCAAGTTAATTTATAGAACCCACCTGCAAAATAAAGAATACACATAACATAAACAACAATTTTTTATATCGAATGAAAACCAAACATTTGCTACTTGGCGATGAGGCCTTGGCACTTGGAGCACTGCATGCCGGACTGAGCGGCGTGTGGGCTTATCCTGGCACACCATCGACCGAGATTACCGAGTTTATTCAAAAGAGCGAGCAGGGCCGCTCAGGCAGCGTGCATTGCCGTTGGAGTGCTAACGAGAAGACTGCTATGGAGGAGGCTTTAGGCATGAGCTATGCCGGTAAGCGCGCCATGGTGTGCATGAAGCATGTGGGCATGAACGTGTGTGCCGACGCTTTCGTCAACAGTGCCGTGACCGGCGCTAATGGCGGCTTAGTGATAGTGGCTTGCGACGATCCCTCGATGCACTCGTCACAGAATGAACAAGACTCTCGTTTCTATGCCGACTTCGCTATGATGCCGTGCTTTGAGCCGAGTTCTCAGCAAGAGGCCTACGAGATGGTGCGCTGCGCGTTTGACTACAGCGAGAAGAACCGCATCCCCGTGCTCATGCGCCTGACAACCCGCATGGCTCACTCGCGCGCTATCGTTGAGACCAGTGAGCAGCTTAATCAAAACGAGATTCACTTCCCTGAGAATCCTCGTCAGTGGGTGACACTGCCAGTGAATGCCCGCATGCGCAACGACCAGCTCGTGAAAGACATCCTCGCCTTTGAGGAAGACGCCTGCACTATGGGTCAGAACCAATACCTCGATGGTGCCGACAAGTCGATGGGTATCATCACTTGCGGTATTGCTTACAACTACCTCATGGAGAACTATCCAGACGGATGCCCATTCCCCGTGCTCAAACTCACTCAATATCCATTGCCAAAGAAACTCGTGCGCAAGATGTCTGCTGAGTGCAAGAGCATAATGGTGGTTGAGGAAGGTCAGCCATTAGTAGAGAAACTGTTGCGTGGCGTGCTTGAGCAGCCTGTAGAGATTAAGGGTCGCCTTGACGCCACATTGCCTCGCACTGGCGAGCTTAACCCCGATGTGCTGCGTGCTGCATTGGGTATGGCTCCCCTTGAGGCACACGCACCGGCTCAAAACACCGTGCCCCGTCCACCGGCATTGTGCCAGGGCTGCGGTCACCGCGATTTCTACACCGCACTCAACAATGTGCTTAAAAACTATGAAACCGCTCGCGTCTTTGCCGACATAGGCTGCTACACATTAGGTTGGCTGGCTCCATTCCATGCTTTCCAGACTTGTGTGGAGATGGGTGCTTCGCTCACCATGTCGATTGGCGCTGCCAATGCCGGCGTGCATCCCTCGGTAGCTGTGATTGGCGACTCTACTTTCACTCACAGCGGCATGACAGGTTTGCTCGATGCCGTTAACGAGAATGCCAATATCACCCTGTGCATCAGCGACAACCTCACCACTGGTATGACTGGCGGGCAAGACTCTGCCGGCACTGGTCGCTTAGAGCAGATTTGCTACGGTGTGGGTGTTGACCCCGCTCACGTGCGCGTTATCGTTCCTCTTCCCAAGAACTATCCCGACATGGAGAAGGTGATTGACGAGGAAATCAACTACAAGGGCGTGTCGGTGATTATCGCTCGCCGCGAGTGCATCCAGACCGCTAAGCGTCATGCTAAAGCTAAAGCAAAACAATAAAAAACTAACAAAACAAGAGAACAGACGACCATTGCCTTGTCAGCATGTTTGCTCGTTCGCTTGTTTGCTAAAAATATAATTAATCATGAAACAAGATATAATTCTTTGCGGTGTGGGCGGTCAAGGCATCCTCTCCATTGCTACTATCATAGGTTGGGCTGCCCTGAAAGAGGGTATCCACTTGAAACAAGCCGAAGTGCATGGCATGAGCCAGCGTGGTGGTGACGTGCAGAGCAATCTGCGCCTGAGCGATGCTCCCATCAGCAGCGACCTCATTGCTCACGGTGCCTGCGACCTAATCATCTCGCTTGAGCCAATGGAGGCTCTGCGCTATGTGCAGTATCTTAATCCTAACGGGTGGGTTATCACTAACACCACTCCATTTGTCAACATTCCCAACTACCCCGAGATGGAGGCTGTGAATGAAGAACTCAAGAAGCAGGGTAATGTCATCATGATTGATGTTGATGCCATCGCTAAGGAAGTGAAGTCGCCACGTAGTGCCAACATGGTGCTGCTGGGTGCTGCCGCTTCGGTGCTCGAGATGCTCAAACCTGAGCAACTGCTGGAGGGAATTACTAACGTGTTCGCCAGCAAGGGCGAGGCAATAGTAGAGACTAATATCGCCGCTTTCAAGGCAGGATATGAGTTTGCCCAAAAAAATAAATAAACCAAGCTGAGTTGGTTTTATAGTAGAGTAGTAGAGTAGTAGAGTAGTAGAGTAGTAGAGTAGTAGAATAGTAGAATAGTAGAATAGTAGAATAGTAGAATAGTAG
>CALAVD010000284.1 GCA_937892085.1 uncultured Prevotellaceae bacterium | reverse complement strand
GCACTTCGTGCCTCTCTACAACAAGGCCAACTCACCCTACATCCACCTCTCTACCCAGGCCAACATGCTCGTTGGCGTGAACCTTGAGGGCGAGGAGGAGGACATCCGCATCGAGAAACACGAGGCGTTCGTACTCCAGTACATCGCTACCATGTTCTTCGGTGTGCAGTTCGAGAGTATCAACCCCGAGCGTCTGCTTGTGGGTAAATTATCGACCGAAACCTCCAATGACAACGACGTTTCGACACCATCGACACCATCGACACCATCGAAAGTAGCCACACCCACATTCTCGCCCGCGTCCTGGGATGAAGGCGAAACTCTGGATGTGACCATTGAATCAGAAACTGAGGGAGCTGACATCTACTACACTACCGACGGCAGCACCCCGACATCTGAAAGCAGCGCTTTCGACACTAAGGTCACTCTGACTGCCACCACTACCATCAAAGCGATTGCCGTGAAGGAGGACATGACCGATAGCGACGTAGCCACCAAGACTTACAGCAAACCATAAAAAGAAAGGAGAATAGACTATGGCATGTACAACATCCGCGCTCTATGAGACGCTTGAATTTTGCAAAGGTAAAACAGTACTCCCCGGACTGCGTAACCACATCTACTACATCAGCAAGGCGGATATCGTGACCTTTCCGGCTCCGCCAGACAATGTGTCAGATGGTCACATGGCCGATTTGGCGAAGATCACCGACAGCTTCGTCCTCGCCGCTGATGCCTTCTGGAAACGCATCGATATCGTGAGCAACGCGTCTAACGTGAACAGTGAGAGTCAGGGTGAGGCACCAAGCAAGACGTTCAACAACACTGCCGCATTCAAGTACCCAGGCAACAATGCCGAAGCGGCAGCCTTCTGCCGTCAAGCTAACGCCGACGATCTCGTTTACCTCTGGCCACAGCGTGACGGACAATACCGCTTGCTGGGAAACTCGATGTTCGAGACCAACACCACTCCGGCACAGGAGAGCGGCTCGGCTGAGACTGATGCCTCGGGCACCACTATCAACGTGGCGGTGACCGACATCATGCCCTCGCCCTTCTACCTCGGTAACATTGAAACAGAGGACGGCACTATCAGCGGTGCCGACGGCTCGGTGGTAACAACACAGGTCGAAACCACACAAGGAGAAACTTAATCAATTAAAGGTAGCCTAACGGAACCCCCTTCCCCCAGGTCGGGCACCAGTCTAACAGTAGCCTGGACTGCCCGACCTTTTAAATTTTCTCACTATGGACAACAAACTGACTCAACAAATCACTGACTGGCTGAACACGCCACGAAACCGGCGTGACATCGGTGCCGGGGCAATGATGCTGCTGCGGCTGAACAACAACCGCTTCCTCTATGGCAACATCATGCGACGACCCGACAAGTTCGCCGAGAAATTGGAGTACGAGCTGCGGAAACACTTGCGCATCCGACTCGACAACATGACCATGGCCGATGTTGTCAGACTCGAAGCACAAGTGATTCCTGCCGCTGAAAAAACGCTTGCCACGCCTCCGGCAGTCATATCTACCGATGATGAACTGCCCGAGGCTAAGGTTGCCAGGGGCCGACGTGCTGACCACGACCGACTCCCTGCCGCAGTGCAAGCGTTATGGGACAACAACCTCCAGCTGTACAAAACCATCAAGAATGTTTTTGAACAACTGAAGGCGATGGAGAAGGCACAACCTTGCGACCGATACGAGTATTTGAAGATACTGGATGAAGCCGACAAGAAGTACCGCGCCAATCTCGAAAGCTATGACGGCTTCGTCATCGGTACCGAGCCTGACGCTTCCTCTGCGTCGCAGAACGCGACAGACAACGGCACCGATGACCAAGCCGCTCGCAAGATTAACGCCGCTCGCAAGACTTTAAGCAAGTACAAGAAGATACTTGCCAAATCACTGAAGCAGGACAATGCCGAGAAAGCCGACACCGCCAAGGCTAAAATCCTTGACTGTGTCGCAGCAATCCGCAACGCCGGCGGCATCGTTGGTGCTGCCGTCACCGCCGAGTTGCTGGCTCTGGGCATCAACATAAATGAAGATGCCCAAGCGTGAGGTCAATCACCTGAAACCGTTGTCAACAACGCCTCTGCAGGCTTACTTCGACAACCGTTTGCAGCTTGCAGACGTGATTGACCAGGTTCTGAGGCAGATTGGTCCTGCTGTACTCGTGATTTCGACCTTCTCGACAAGCGATGCGTTCATCAGACGCTTGCACCGACTGAGGAACGAAGGTCTGGTAATGTCTTGCTCGCTGTTTCTCGACTTGAAAGCAAGCCGAAAAACGGTACTTCTTGCTGGCTTCATCAAATCGGTCTTTGATGCTGTGTTCCTCTGCGAGAACCACAGCAAGGTGGTGCTGCTCAAAAACGATAGTCACTGCGTGACAATCGTCACATCACAGAACCAAACACAGGGCAACCGCATGGAATGCGGCATGATTTCTACTGACTCAGACATCTATAATTATATCGCAAATGGATTCTTACAACTCAAAACTTCTGCACTACCTCTCGACAGGCTTTGACCAAGATATGCTCGACCGCATAGCCGAACTGGCGGCGGCATTGTCGCCCATCAGCGAGATCGCCGCGCTGCTTGACCTCAATGAGGACATGCTGCGCCTGGCAATCAATGACAAGTCCTCGCCGGTGCGAAAGGTCTATCTCAAAGCCAAAGCCGAGACTGCGCTGAAGCTGCGCAAGCAGGAGATTGAACTTGCCGAAGTGGGCTCACCGCTCGCGGTACAGCTCACATCGGCGTACCTGCGCGATATGCAAACCGACGAAGACTTGTAATGTTACCTGCTATTCTTGACACAGCGAAAGACTATCTTTTTGCTGACGTTAGCAAAATGATTGAGGCGGGGCTGCCAGAAAAGACGCAGCGCCACCTCATCCGCTTGCGTGACATCTACAACTACTGGCTCCAGTTCCCCATGACGAAAGACCGCGCACTGGTGGCGCACATCATGGAGGCCTACTCGCTGCAGCCCACACAAGCCTACGCCGACCTGCGCATCGTCAAGGCTCTGCTGGGTGACTTGCAGAAAGCCACCAAAGAGTATCACCGCTACCGCTTTATAGAGATGGTGAACGCTGCATACGAGATGGCACGCGTCAACCGTGACGCTAAAAGCATGGTGGCTGCTGCCGACAAATATGCCAAATACACCCAGCTCGACAAGGAAGACTTGGTTGACCGTGGCTTCGACAAAATCATCATTCAGCCGTTCAAGCCCACCGATGACCCGTCGGTGGCAGGGTTCAAGCCGGTGCCTAACATCCGTGAGCGAATTCAGAAGAAGATCGCCTCGTACTGGAACGAGGAAATCGAAGAAGTGGAGTATGAGGCGGTTGAGTTCAATGAGGATGAAATATTCAAACCAAAACCGAAAAAGAATGAAGCAGCCGATTGATCCGCAGCCGTTCTACCTCAATGACATCCAGAACGAGGTTATCTATACCGGCGCAAAGGACACCATCCTCTGCGCTGGCCGTGCCTTGGGCAAAGGTGTCATTCATGCCATGTGGAACTTGCGCAACATGCAGCGCATGCCGGGCTCCATCACCGGCATCGTGTCGCCCAACTGCAAACGTGCGCTGACCAACACGCTGCCGTCAATGCTGGTGCATTGGGAGAAGTTGGGCTACCTGCGCAATGTGCATTGGTGTATTGGCATCAAGCCTCCTAAGGCTTGGCATTGGTCCGAGCCTATCTTCCGTCCTGAGAACTATGAGAATGTGCTGTCGTTCTACAACGGCAGCATTGGCTTCATCATATCCCAGGACCGAAGCGGCACATCTAATTCGCAGTCTTACGACGCGCTCGACATCGATGAAGCTAAGTTCATCGACTTCGAGCAGCTGAAGGACGAGACGCTGCCAGCCAACCGAGGCAACCGCCAATACTTCGGCAAGCACTACTTCCACCACGGCATGCTCATCACCAGTGATATGCCGGTGACCAAGAAAGGCTCGTGGTTCCTTGAGTATGAGCACAAGTGCGACCCCGAACTGATTGAACTGATACAAGGCACAGTCTATGAGGTGTGGCGCGTGGAGCAGAAGATTGCTGCCCTTATCAATGAGGGCAAACCAATCCCTGCTTGGCTGCGCTCACAACTGCGCACACTCAACCGTGACCTGTGTCGCATGCGCTCGGTGGCGACATACTACCGTGAGGCTTCCACCATCTACAATATGCAGGTGCTGGGCGAGGCGTTCATCAACCAGCTGAAGCGTGACCTGCCACCGCTCACCTTCCAGACCAGCGTGTTGTGCAAGCGCATCGGCATCCAGCGCGACGGGTTCTATTCGTCGATGACCGAGGGCAACAAGTACTCGGCCACCAACTTCGCCTACCTCGATAACCTGGAGTACCAATTCGACAAGATTAAAGAACCGTCCTCACTGGCTGATGCTGATGTGGACCGCAACCAACCGCTGTGCAT
>CALAVD010000283.1 GCA_937892085.1 uncultured Prevotellaceae bacterium | reverse complement strand
CTGGAGTTCAGACGTGTGCTCTTCCGATCTGCCAATCATGTTGAACAACGCATCTTGGATGTGACCACGGAAGATGTTACCAGTCATAAACTTGGTGGGAGGCATATATTTGAGTGTTGCCTTAGGGAAGATTTCGCGAGTCATCTGTGCCTGAGCGAGCTCCAGCAGGAAGCCGTTCTCAAGCATGGGATCCATCTCAAAGGCGTGTCCCAAACCCATCTGCTCCTCGGGCAAACCGGCCATGAGAGCGAGTTGCTCGTTGATGAGGTCGCTGGCAAGCACGGTGTGAGCTGCCTCAACAGCATCGGCAGTAGTGAGGTAGTTATCCTCGCCAGTGTTGATGATAACGCCGGCAAAACCATTGATAATGCGGCTCATATACTGGTCGATGAGGGTGCGTTGCATGTTGATATCACGGAACAGGATGCCGTAAAGAGCGTCGTTAAGCATCACATCCAGACCCTCAAAGGCTCCCATAATGGCGATCTCGGGCATACACAATCCTGAGCAGTAGTTACACAGGCGAATGTAGCGACCTTGCTCCTCGCCCACCTCATCGAGAGCCTTGCGCATGATGCGGAAGTTCTCTTGGGTAGCGAAGGTACCGCCAAAGCCCTCGGTGGTAGCGCCGTAAGGCACATAGTCGAGCAAGCTCTGACCTGTAGTGCGAATCACGGCAATCACATCGGCACCTTGACGAGCACCGGCTTGTGCTTGAACCACATCCTCATAGATGTTACCGGTGGCAACAATGATGTAGAGATAGGGTTTGGGGCCCTCGCCTATCGTCTCAAGATAGTGCTCACGACGGGCGCGACGGGCACGGATGCGTGCCATGCTCTCGTCTATCACGGGTTGCAACACGTCGGCAATCGCCTTAGGGTCGGTAGTCACTACTTTAGTGATGTCGAGTTCCTCGGCAGCCACTTTCTCGGCAATTTGTTGGGGGGTCAAGCCAGTCTGTATCATGGCATTGGCAATGAAGAACAATGCGCCCTCACTGAGCACGCCTTTGTCCTTTAACGCCTCAACCACTACGTTGGGCAACGGCACATCATTGTCGTCAACGCCATCTATACCCATCAGTCGGCACAGCGTGCGCTCCACGGCAACGGTGGTATATTGCTCAACAAAGGTCTGAACATCTTGTGCAATGTCCTTAGCCAAACCTCTGGCATATTCCACCTTTTCAAAATCTAAACCTAATTTACTTTTTTGCATATATCACATTATTTATATAGTATTATTTTCTTGGGGTTCTCTCTTCGAAGTTTTTTCAAGCTCCTCGCGCGCAAGGCTCAACCATTCGGGGTCGATTGCCAAACTCTGAGCGATAGTCAGGGCTTCGTGAGGTACATCGCCGCCCTCAACCTCCACGAGCGAGTAGTTCATGATGCCGTTCTCAAAGCCCTTAACTCTGAGGCAATGGGCTGAACCAGGCTCAATATCGTAGTGCGTAGTCATCACGAGGCTTATCTGCTTGTTGCCAAGTACTTTAAGCAAGGCCTGCACCAGTGCGGTACCCTCGGTGGGGTTGGTAGTGCGGGCGGGCTCGTCGATCAACGCCAATAGTTTTCTATTTTTGCGAGATGCCTTGATAACGGCATCGATGTTCTTCATTTCGGCGGCAAACGATGAGAGCCCTCGCTCTATCGATTGCTCATCGCCGATGCAGAAGTATATTTCATCCTTTATGGCTATGGTGGCTTCTCCTGCGGGAACGCCAAAGCCAAACTGGAACATTCCTGGATGGGAGCCGCCAAACGCTGGATGAACAAATATCCTTTTCTCTCCCGGATCTTTGTTCCTCTGAAAAGCGTGGGAAGAGTCTTCTTTGGAGATACTCAGAAAGTCGTCCGCTCCGGCAACTGGCATGGGAACGACACCTGCTGGCGCATGGTGTTGGATCTGAACAAGTGTATCTTTCAATTTCGCGGAGACAGTCAGCGCCGCTACGAACCGCTTCGTTATCTGACTGTTGTGGACGGTATCATTGCCGGAGAAGGTAACGGCCCCATGTCTCCTGATCCCGTCAAAATGGGTGTCATCATCGCCGGGAC
>CALAVD010000282.1 GCA_937892085.1 uncultured Prevotellaceae bacterium | reverse complement strand
ATGGCGACGTGATGCGAGTCAAGCGTGTGTGGGGCGAGGTGGAGCAGTTCTACGGCCTGCGCTTCGCTAATGTCACCGTTGAGCTTCCTGATCACGACAATCTGGAGATGGATGTGAAAATTATCCTTAACAGCCTCTTCAGCGAGACACCGGCCCTTACTGTGGAGCAGAGTGGCAGGCTCTACAACGAAGTGCTTAACGAACTCACGGGTAACAAGCGCGAGCGTTACCTCAAGATGAAGGAGCATCCTTACTTCAATGCCTTGCAGGTGAAATTCGCCTATTCCGTCACCTGCCACAAAGCGCAGGGCGGGCAGTGGAAGAACGTGTTTGTGGATATGGGGGCGATCATGCCTGAGGCATTGAGCACGGTCGATTTCCTGCGATGGCTCTACACCGCCATCACGCGAGCCACAAGCAAGGTGTATCTCATCAATTGCCCGATATAGCTGACGAGAAACAAGCTGACGAGCTGACAAGGCAAATGTCTATACCATTTCTTGTTCGCTCGTCAGCCACACCCTTTTTTGCTTTGATAACATTTTTTTGAAAATGCGGTGTTGCAAATGTATAAAAGATATAGTAACTTTGCACCACATTAATGAAATTATGAAAAGAGTGAGACTGTTATCTACAGCGTTTGTTTCTTGCAAATTTCTTAATATCAAAGAAATAGACCATTTCTGCAAGTAGCCTTCACCATTATTTTGGTGGGGTTCACTTAATGTTTCTGTCCCCACCACATATTTATGCAATCTATTTTTTAAAGAATTTTAATAATAACAACCCGCTTGCGAGGTTTGTGTTTTTGGTCGATGAAAAAGGCTAAGGCTGTGACCTCGGGCGCAATAAAATCACATTAAATATATATGGAATTACCATTTGCAGAATCGTGGAAGATTAAAATGATTGAGCCTTTAAAGAAGAGTACTCGCGAGCAGCGCGAGCAGTGGCTCAAGGAAGCAAGCAACAATGTATTCATGCTAAAGGCCGATCAGGTTTACATCGATTGCCTTACCGACTCGGGAACCGGCGCGATGAGCGACCGCCAGTGGTCGGCAATGATGCTCGGCGATGAGAGCTATGCTGGCGCATCGTCATTCTATAAGTTCCAGGAAGTTGTTCAACGCATTTTTGGCTTCAAGTATGTCATTCCCACTCATCAGGGGCGTGCTGCCGAGAATGTGCTGTTCTCATATCTCGTGAAAGAGGGCAACGTAGTGCCTGGTAACGCTCATTTCGACACCACCAAGGGTCACATCGAGGCTCGCAAGGCTAAGGCTATCGACGTCACTATCGACGAGGCAAAGGACACTCAACTCGAGATTCCTTTCAAGGGCAACGTGTCGCTCGAGAAGCTTGAGAAAGTGCTCACCGAGAACAAGGGCAACGTGCCGTTCATGGTGCTCACCGTAACCAACAACACCGTTGGCGGTCAGCCGGTTTCGATGAAGAACATCAAGGAGACCTGCGAACTGTGCCACAAGTATGGCGTGCCCGTAGTGATGGACAGCGCCCGCTTTGCCGAGAA
>CALAVD010000281.1 GCA_937892085.1 uncultured Prevotellaceae bacterium | reverse complement strand
AGACGTGTGCTCTTCCGATCTCGTTATAAAGTTTGTTAAACTAAAGTGCTGCGGAATTAAGGTTTACTTTATAACTGCGATTTTTGCCAATGGCTCACCAGTAGTGTCGGTAGTGCCTTGCGAGGCATAAATCTTATAAAATCCTGTTTCAACCCTCACGCCATTCTCGTCGCAAGCGTCCCACAGAGCGATACCGCCGTCCGACACGATAGTCTTCACAACATTGCCGTCGTTGTCGGTAATCACCACGTTAGAGTTTGCCATCAGGCCCTTGATGGTGACATAATCGGTAAAGTCGGGCTCCACAAGTTCGGGGAAAGCATACACGTTGCTGTAGTCGGACTCAGCAGGTGTCACACCAGGGAAGTATTCCACCACTCCATTAGGAGTTACCATAATCACCGAATTAGTGGCACGGTTGCAGCTCACACTATAGATCTGGTCGCTGGGCAGCGGACTGTTGCTGGAATCGAAATGCTTAAAGATTTCGGAGCCATCGGGGCTTACGAAATACACACCGGCGGTGTTGGTGGCAATCCATTTATTGTTGGCGGCATCAACATCAATGCAGTTAACCTCGGTGCCTTGAAGCAGAACACCAGAACCCTCTACACCCTCATTTTTGGTGTATGTGATGCGATTTACACGGAAGTCATCACTAAAAGCTTCACGAGGGTCTAACGAGATAACTCCATACTCGGAACCTATCCACAGAATACTGTCATTATCGGGCTTGATATAGCGCCAATAATCGGCTGTATAGCTCTTATTATCTTGATCATTAAAGTTCTTTATCGCCTTATATTGTTTCAAACTCAGGTCGTCATTGTTGCTCCAGAACACCAATGATGAACCCCAGTCGCCTGCCGAGAACACCTTAGTGTCGCCAGCGCCAATACCGAAGACAATACGTTTGAAACCAGAACTATAGCAGGCTCCACCCATGTCGTTGATGACAAACTTAGACGAGTCAACCACTGTGAGAAGCTGATTCTCGGGAGTGATGGCAAAGGCATCGATATTATTGGCACTGCGCGACTGCGCTACCCACAAGTTGCCCTTAGAGTCAAATTGCAGAGCCGCGCAACGGTCAGCATAAGGACTGTTAGAAGTGATATATCTCACCACCACGCTATTATCTTTAACCTTGCACACACCACTTGTAGTGCGGCAGCAATAGTAGTAGGTGTTAGGCTCATTGGGAGAAGGCACTACCCACAGGTTTCCTGAATTGCTGGGAGCATTGGTAGGCGTGACATTACTCCACGCAGTGCCATCATAGGCGTTTATCTCAGTAATGGCACCACTATTGGCACTCGGCAGAATCTTGTTGTCGGTAGTGCGGCACACGAGCACACGCTGCTGCATTGGGTCGTAGGTGCTCCAATAGGCGTTGGCGCTGATGCTCACAGCATTAGGTTTGCCGTAATTGGTGCTCACACCAGCCACAATGTGCGACAACCCGTCGCTACCGAGAGTCCACCAGTTGCCTTCTTCCTGGCTCGACATCAGCTTATTACCTGTGACCTTGGTAGTCTTGCTGGCATCGGGCAAGATGGTGTAGTAGTAATTCTTAGCCGGGAAACTGGCAACAAATCCTCCTGAGTAAGGTTGAACGGTAGTGGGAGCTGCGGCTACAACTTGCGTGGGGGTGAAATTGAGGGTATCCACTCCTAAGCTGTCGGTGCCGTACCCTATCGTCACAATCTGGAACGTGCCGCTGCAAGTGAGGAAGAACTTGGCATCGTTAATGGGCAAGATGCGCCCATTACCCTTAGCATTGGCAACCTGTCGGTGCGATTGCACCAACTCTACTTGCTCGCTCGCATCGCAGTAGTAGAACTTGCTGTTGAGGCTCATCACCTTGTAGCTGCCCACCTCGGCAACCGAGGTCACCGCCACTTGATAGTTGCGCACCTCCTTTATGTCGAAACTCTCGTCATCGAGCACCAGATATCCAAACGAGGTGGCAACATAAATCTTGCCGTTGCAGAAGTTCACGTCATTGATGGTCTTGGCCGAGTTAAGTACAACATCTTTAATAGCAGGAACGTTTATCACCTGCCCGTCGGGCTTAACAATGTCGAGGTTGCAGTCAGAATAGGAAACAACAAGATATTGCTTATTGTAGTTGTAATAAATCTGATTGATCTTAATACCGTTAAGTAGATTATTGACATTAAGCATGTTATTGCTCTCGCTGCCCTTGTCAAAACTATAGAGGCTACCGCTCGAGAGATAATAAACCCTATCGCCTGCATCAATGCAGTTTTTAGCGCTGGAGCCAACAAAATAGGGATGGATTACCCATTGCCCAGCACCGAGTTGTGCACTTGCCAAGAAAGGAAGCGCCACGAAAATCGCCAAGAATAATTTTTTTATCATGTCTTTAGTGTTTTGTTTTCTCTTCTTCTACAAGTTAAGGTGGCTACACAACCCACCTTAACACATATAACGATATTTTAGTGCAAAAATTGTATGCCACCTCAATAGCTTAGGTCTTTTTCAACCTTGTTGCCTGGTGAGTTTAGGAAGGCAAGCTTGCACCACTGCCCTGCCACACTGCTCTCATAGCGAAGGTAGTTCTTGTTGTTTTCAAGAAAAAATGTCACGTCAACATGTCCGTTGTAAAAGCTCTCTCTGCCACCGAAAGCCGAAATCTTACCTTTCTTCTCCTGAATGGTAATCTTGTCGTCGATGATAGTGGCGATAAGATTCACCGTCTCGCCATCGCACAAGAGCAGACCCTCACGCTCAATGGTCACCTTGCCATCGCCATGAGCCACAAGCCTTAACACGCTTTTGCCCTCGCCATGCTGCGGTGCTGGCACAAGGTCGAGCGAGCTTATCACTGAAGCTGCTGGAGTTGTCTTCTTCTGCCTGACGAAGAACCCCACAAGTGCCATCGCCACAAAAAATGCTATAGTATAAAATTCTACTGATGTAAAGTCCATTTTTTAATTGTCAAAGGTAGGAATAATCTTTGAATAATTAAT
>CALAVD010000280.1 GCA_937892085.1 uncultured Prevotellaceae bacterium | reverse complement strand
TTAAGATGTTGTTCCTGTTGTTTTTATAACTTCGATGATTCCCAGCTCTGGTGCCTTGCGAGCGTGAGCATTTTATTAAAACAACTTACACAACCAAAAAGCAACTAAAACAACAAAATAATTTCATAAAAAACAATTAAGTTGTATAGTGTTGTTAAGATGTTGTTCCTGTTGTTTTTATAACTTCGATGATTCCCAGCTCTGGTGCCGCGAGCGTGAGCATTTTATCTAACAAAAAAACTGTTATATCGTTTTAGGTAGGCAAACGATTGCATTGGCCACAAAAACAAATCCCCAAGCATATAAAAAATTATGCATAGGGATTAAATTATCAAAACACACGCACCTATTTACACATCTGCGTGCGATATGTGCTCAACCTGTAATTACAGCTGGCTGTAGTTGGTGTTCAACGCGGCGTTGATACCACTCTGCACGTCGCCCGACTCATAACCAGCCTTGAACCAGCGCATGCGTTGGTCGCTGGTGCCATGAGTAAAGCTCTCGGGGACGGCATAGCCCTGACTGCGCTTCTGCAGGTAGTCGTCGCCAATCTTCTGTGCGCAGTCGATAGCCTCCCTCAAGTCGCCATCATCCATCGATCCAAACAGCTCATTATCGTAGTGAGCCCAGCAGCCAGCTAAGTAGTCGGCAAGCAGCTCTATGCGCACGCTTTCCTTGTTGGCCTGGGCACTACCCTGACCATACTTACGCATATTAGCGTGGATCTTGTCGAGAATGCCAGTGAGGTACTCCACGTGATGCCCCACCTCGTGAGCAATCACGTAGGCATAGGCAAAGTCGCCATCGGCGCCAAGCTGCTGTTTCATAGTGGAGAAGAACGACAAGTCGAGATACAAGCACTGGTCGCCACTGCAATAGAATGGGCCCATAGCAGCCTGACCTTGCCCACAAGCGGTGCTGGTGGCTCCGCTATATATCACCATGGTGGGGTCCTTATACTCACCCAACCTCTGCTCGCGGAAAATCTTCGACCACACATCCTCGGTGCCGCCAAGAATCTGGCACGAGAACTTGTAAAGAGCCTGCTCCTCCTCGGAGAATTCTGTCTGACCCTGAGTTTGTATCTGACCACTGCCACCTAACATGCCGCCGAGGACATCTCCTAAATCGATGCCGCCGCCACCTCCCAGGTTGCCGATGTTGCCGCCCCCCATAAACATGGCTATCAGCGCAATGATAATACCCATAATACCGCCGCCAACGCCGGCCTTTGCGCCGCTGCTCATGCCACGGCGATCCTCAACATTCGTACTCTCTCTGCGTCCGTCTAAGTTCATATCTTTTTGTTTTATTGGTTACGTTTTTATTTTCAAAAGTACAAAAGTAGTTATTTTTTAAAAAACAACAATAGCAAACAAGAAAAAACACGCCAAAAAACGGCAAAAAAACGCCAAAAGAATATTTTTTTCAGTTTTTTCAAAAAAAATATCGCCAAAACGCTTGCCAGTTCAAAAAATAGTTGTACCTTTGCACTCGGAAATCAACAAGGGTTTCCCTTTTTTGACTCCGTGGCTCAGTTGGTAGAGCAACTGACTCTTAATCAGTGGGTCGAGGGTTCGAGCCCCTCCGGGGTCACAAGAAAGACGGCTAATCAGCTTACAAATAGCGGGTTAGCCGATTTTTATTTTCAAAAAAATAGTGATATTCTACTCGCGCCAACCATGCTCGCCATAAGAGTGGGCCACCAAGATATTCTACCAAGATATTCGATCTTAATCTTAATTTTGCATTTTGCATTCTGCATTATTATTACTAACTTTGCAGTTTGAAAAAAATTTTTAATCTACATTTTTGCATAATATGAACACTTTGGCTACTAAGTATGACCCTAAAGCGGTCGAGGACAAATGGTATAAGTACTGGATTGACAACGACTTGTTTAAGTCGGTGCCCGATGAGCGCGAACCTTACACTATCGTGATACCGCCCCCCAACGTCACTGGCGTGCTTCACATGGGCCACATGCTCAACAACACCATCCAGGACATTCTCATGCGCCGCGCGCGTCAGGAAGGGAAGAACGCGCTGTGGGTGCCCGGCACCGACCATGCCAGCATCGCCACCGAGGCCAAAGTGGTGAAACGCCTCGCCGAGCAGGGCATTAAGAAGACCGACCTGAGCCGCGACGAATTCCTCAAGCATGCTTGGGACTGGACTCATGAGCACGGCGGCATCATCTTGCAGCAGCTTCGCAAGCTTGGTGCCTCGTGCGACTGGAGCCGCACCGCCTTTACTATGGATGAAGTGCGCAGCGAGAGCGTGCTCCGGGTATTCGTTGACCTCTATGACAAGGGACTCATCTACCGTGGCCTGCGCATGG
>CALAVD010000279.1 GCA_937892085.1 uncultured Prevotellaceae bacterium | reverse complement strand
AGTGGCGTGATGATAGAGCGATATCGCGACAAGGGTAAAATAATCAGTGCCGCCAACATCGTGGTGAACCTGTTGATACTTGGATTTTTCAAATATTTCAACTTCTTCACCGAGTCATTTGCCACTGCGATGGCGAGCCTCGGGTGGCACTGCGACGCTCCCACGCTGAACATCGTGCTACCGGTGGGCATCAGCTTCTATACTTTCCAGGCCCTGAGCTACTCTATCGATGTGTATCGCAAGAAGCTTGATGCCTCACACAGCCTCATCGACGTGATGGCATTCATCAGCTTCTTCCCGCAGCTGGTGGCGGGTCCCATAGAGCGAGCCACCAAGCTCTTGCCACAGATTCAGCAGCCTCGCACCTTCTCGCCCAAGGATGCCACCGATGGTATGCGCCAGATGTTATGGGGACTCTTCAAGAAGATGATTGTTGCTGACACCTGCGGCATGATAGTTGACAAGCTATGGGCAGATGCGACGTCGCAATCGGGATTTGCGCTGTTGCTTGGTGGAATCCTCTTCTCCTTCCAAATCTATGCCGACTTCTCGGGCTACAGCGACATTGCCATTGGTTGTGCGCGCCTATTTGGCATTGAGCTGACCACAAACTTCAAGGTGCCTTACTTCTCGCGCAGTATGCGTGAGTTCTGGCGCCGCTGGCACATAACGCTTATGAACTGGTTCACCGAGTATGTCTATTTCCCGCTTGGCGGTAGCCGTGGCGGCAAGGTCAAGACCCTTATCAACACATTTATCCTTTTTGCCCTGAGCGGGTTGTGGCATGGCGCCAACTGGACCTACGTGTTGTGGGGGCTCTACAATGCCGTGTTGTTCGTGCCGCTCATCCTACTGGAGCGTGGCCGTTATCGCGACACCGTGGCAAGTGGCAGGATGTTGCCCTCGTTCAAGGAGGTGGGTCTGATAATGATTACATTCGCCATCACCGTGGTGGGAATGATAATCTTCCGTGCCCCAAATATGGCAGAACTGGGCGGTTACCTGAGTACTATGTTCTCGTCGTCGTTGTTGAAAGTGGGCTTTGGTCATGATATAAAAGTGGCTTTGGCCTATTGCGCTGTGATGCTCATAGTTGAATGGATTTACCGCGAGAAGCGCTTCGCTCTCGACTTTGGCGATTCTCCGAGTGGCATAGTGCGTCACCGCTGGGTGCGCTGGACTATTTATGTGACACTGTTTGTTTTCACTGTCCTGATGTCGGGACTGCACTCCAACTTTATCTATTTCCAGTTCTAAACCATGAAGCATTTCCTAAAGAAAATATTGATATTCTCAGTAATAGTGCTGGCAATCTTCATCGCTTACGAGCTGTTGCTGCTGCTTGTGCCAAATGAGTTCTCCTATAAGAAAAGGTACATAGAGAAACATAAAGACGAGCTGCGCATTTTGGTGCTTGGCAATTCTCATCTTGCCGACTGCATCGATTGCTCGCTCTTGGGAGAGGGCGCTTTCAATGCCGCACAGCCCGGTCGTTCCTCTTATTACGACCTAAGGTTGTTGAGAGAGTACATTGGCAAACTGCCGAAACTCGAATGTGTGGTATTGCCCTTTAGCTATGATTATCAGTATTTTGGACACTTGCATGAGAAGCAGCATGAACCCAAGTTCAACACCTATCGTTGCATGTATCTCAAATATATGGGCTACACCTACCTTGATGGAGAGTGGTGGCACTGTAGCGAAATTCTGAACTCTAATTACGACCATTGCGGACGACTATTTGATGCGCTCTACAAACCGCTCTCTGATCTCACCATGTGCGACTCGTTAGGCATAGAGCTTGATGCGAGCTACAACACTCGTGGCGACGACTGGATGTTCAAGCAGCTTCCTGAGACTGAAGCGTTGCCCGATTCTACCGAGCAGAGACTTAACTATAAAGACAACGTGAAGATTTATAGCGAGATAGTGACACTTGCGCGTGACCATAACATGCGCCTGATCCTCCTCTCCATGCCCATTTATAAGACTGCCAGAGAGCGTGTGAGACAGCATCAGCTTGATGAGATGAACGAGTTTGTCGCCATGCTCCAACGTCTCAACCCCGACATTGAGTTCTATGATTTTATCGACGACCCACGCTTCGTTGAGCGCGACTACTACAACTCCATCCACCTTAACAACACTTACGGAGCTCGAAAGTTCACGCCGCTGCTTAGGGAGATTATTGAGAGAAAACATTGAGGGGGCATTGTGTGGTTGGCACATTTTTTGTAACTTTGTGGGTTAATTAAAACATATAAGTTATGACAAAGAATATTTTTACAGTTACAGGCATGAAGTGCGAGAACTGCAAGGCTAACGTGGAGCGCACTCTCAAATCGTTGCCTGGTGTTGTAGAGGCTATCGTGAACCTTGAGAATGCTAATGTCACAGTCGATTATGACGAGGCGCAAGTCACTCCACAGGATATGAAGAATGCCGTTGACGACTTGGGGCGATTTGAGTTTAGTTTATAGTTCACAGTTGTTTTGAACAAGCTGACGCTTGCACTACTTAACACGACCGACGGTTGTTGGTAATTTAGTGCATAGTTTATCACTACTGGTTAGCATAAAAATGAAAAAAACACTTCCAGTCATTGGAATGGCATGCTCGGCTTGCTCTGCCAATGTGGAGAACAAGCTGAGGTCGATAGCGGGTATCAGCGAGGCTACGGTAAACCTCGTTGGGCGAACAGCTACTATCGATTATGACCCATCGCGGGTGTCGCTGGAGGCTATTAAACAGCACATCAGCGAGATTGGCTACGACCTGGTGATTGACGAGGAGCGCAGTGTGCAGGAAATCGAGGCACGAGAGTGGAAACTGCTGAAGCGCAAGGCAATCATGGCATGGCTGTTCTCGGCTATGGTGATGTGCATCTCGATGAGGTGGGTCAATGCTGGCGGCACTGCAGCCACCAACCAGCTCTCACTGATAATAGCCTTAGCTTGCATCATCTTGTGTGGCAAGGAATTTTATGTGGCAGCTTTCAAGCAGCTCAGGCATGGCATAACCAGCATGGATAGCTTGGTGACGTTGTCAACGGCTATAACGTTCTTGTTCAGTGCTTACAATACTTTTTGGGGTGAAAGAACGTGGGGCTCGCGAGGCATTGAGTGGTACACCTATTTTGATGCTGTAACGATGATAATAGCCTTTGTCCTCACAGGGCGCCTGCTTGAGGAAAAAGCAAAAGACAGTACCGCAACCAGTTTGCGCCAGCTCATGGGCATGTCGCCCAAGACGGCGAGGGTTGTAACCAAGAGACAGCCCGCCGATGGCGACGACGCTGCTGGCGAGATGGTGCCAATCTCTACTATCGAGAAAGGCGACATCTTGGAAGTGCGTGCTGGCGAGAAAATTCCTGTCGATGGCGAGGTGACATGGTCCACAAGTTTTATGACCGACGATGCTGCCTACGTTGACGAGAGCATGATTACTGGTGAACCTTTACCTGCCGTGAAGCATGTGGGTGACAAGGTGCTGGCAGGGACTATTCCGAGTCAAGGTCGCTTGCGGCTCAGGGCGCGGCAGGTGGGAGAGGAAACTGCGTTGGCGCAAATCATTGCGATAGTCCAGCAGGCACAAGGTTCAAAGGCTCCTGTTCAGAGGCTTGTTGATAAGGCTGCCAGTGTGTTTGTGCCTGTGGTGGCTCTTGTGGCGTTGCTCACCTTTGTGCTGTGGCTATTCATAGCTGGTTTAGGCTCGCTGCCTCAGGCGATTGTCTCGGCGGTGTCGGTTCTTGTGGTTGCTTGTCCGTGCGCTATGGGGCTCGCAACTCCCACGGCATTGATGGTGGGAATGGGAAAGGCTGCCGAGAGACAGATTCTCATAAAAGATGCTACTGCACTTGAGCGCTTGCGCAAAGTTGATGCCCTTGTTACTGACAAAACAGGAACGCTTACCATTCCCAACAAGAATGTCGTGGATTTCACTCGTGCCGATGACTTGGAGCCTGATGAACGCGAGACTTTGAAACCCAATGCTCGGGAGGCGATAGCTGCTCTGAAAAAAATGGGGGTTGAGGTACATCTGCTTAGCGGAGACAAGGAAGACGCTGTGAGATATTGGGCTCAAAAAGCGGGCATAGAGTATTACAAGAGCGGTGTTTTACCTGCCGACAAAGAGCAGGAGGTAAAGCAGTTGCAGAGTGAAGGCAAGATAGTGGCGATGATGGGAGATGGCATCAACGACACACAGGCACTGGCGCTTGCCGATGTGAGCATCGCCATAGGCACCGGCACTGATGTAGCTATGGATGTGGCGCAGGTCACACTTATGGGCAGCGATATGCAGAACGTGCCTG
>CALAVD010000278.1 GCA_937892085.1 uncultured Prevotellaceae bacterium | reverse complement strand
CACGACATCGCAATGCTGGGCGATATCGACACCAATGCTCTGACTGTACTCGAGTGTGAGTGTCAGCACGACATTACACTCAACTATGGTGGGGTGGATTTCAATTTCACTTACATAGCCGACCGCATCGACCGAATACCTGACCCTAAGGGTAGCTCTGATGGCATATTGCGTATCGTTGATTACAAGACAGGAAAGGACACTACCAGTTTCAAATGCGTAGATGACCTCTTTGCTGTCACTTCCAAGGACAAGAACCTGCGAGGCATCCTGCAGCTCATGCTCTACTGTAATGCCTATGCCCTCGAGAAGAAAATACCCGACACGTCCATTATGCCGGTAATTTATAAGCGCCGAGACATAAGCGAGACAGGGGTGATTTTTAACGGTTCACAACTTCCAGACTATCACATCATCAACGAAGTGTTTAAAACAAAAATGGATGAGATAATAGGTAATCTCTTTAACGCCGAAATACCTTTCCAACCTTCGTCCGATGACAACTCCTGCCGATTCTGCCGATACATCGACTTCTGTCGTAGGAATGCGCAGGGGTAAAGTTTTTATTAATGCGTAATTGATAATGCACAATTTATGATAACAATGCATTATGTATCAACCAAGCGTGAGCACTGTTTCGGCAGTGCACCACAATGACGGTGGTCAATAACGTATTGAGGTGAGATTTTTTTTCTGAGCAAGTGAAAAATATTTGTGTATTAGAAAATTATGTTGTACCTTTGTACCGCTTTAAGCTCCCGTGTGATGGGAAATTAAGCTATATAACTTAATTTTTAGTAACACAAATCATTAAAAATGAAGACATTCCAATTAAATGCAGAGCCAAGAACCGACCTTGGCAAGAAGGCTGCAAAGGCGCTTCGCGCCAGCAAGAAAATTCCTTGCGTCCTCAATGGCGGCAAGGTAGTAGAGTTGAAAGATGGTAAGTATGAGGGCACTCTCGCCGAGGGCGAGAAGGTCGTAGAGGTTGGCCGCGATGGCAAAGCCGTGCTTACTACCGATTTCACCGTGAACTACAGCGACATTCGCAAGTTGATTTACACCCCCGACGTGCATGTAGTAGCTCTTAACATCAATGGTGTTGAGAAGATGGCTGTGCTCAAAGACATCCAGTGGCATCCCATTAACGACAGCATCCTGCACCTCGATTTCCTTGAGGTGAATAAGGAGAAACCAGTAGTGGTTGCTGTGCCTGTTAAGATTGAGGGTCACGCTGCCGGTGTAAAGGCTGGTGGTAAGCTCTACCTGAGCATGAAGAAGGTGAAGGTTAAAGGCATCTACACCGAGATTCCCGAACGCATCGTAGTTAACGTTGACGACATCGCCATTGGCCACTCTATCAAGGTGGGTGACTTGAAGTTTGACAACTTCGAGCTCGCAAGCTCTAAGGACCTCGTGATCACTGGCGTTCGTGCTACACGTGCTGCCGCAGCTGCCGCAGCTAATGCCGAGGAGGGCGAAGAGGGTGGTGAGGCTGCTGAGTAATCTACTCAAGCGCATTTTCTCAACACACTCCAGCAGTGAAACTACCGAATCTCAAGACACTGAAGATATGAAGTTCTTGATTGTTGGACTGGGAAACATTGGTGCAGAGTATCAAGATACCCGTCACAACATAGGTTTTACAATATTGGATGCCTTTGCCGAGGCGTCCAATGTTGTTTTTGCCTCGGCACGTTATGGAGCTGTGGCACAGATGCGTCTCAAGAACCAGCAATTAGTGCTCTTGAAACCGTCAACCTACATGAACCGTAGCGGAGAGGCGGTGCGTTACTGGATGCAGAAGGAGAAAATTGCGCTCGACCACCTACTGGTGATTGTCGATGACTTAGCATTGCCTTTTGGCACTATCAGGATGCGTGGCAAAGGTGCAGATGGAGGTCACAACGGGCTGAAAAACATCAACGAGATGATAGGCTCGCAGAACTATGCCCGCCTGCGCTTTGGCATTGGCAACGACTTCCCCGAAGGGGCACAAGTCGATTATGTGTTAGGACCGCTCACCGCCGAGGAGCGCCAGCAGCTCCCTGAGAGAGCGAAGAAAGCCGCCGACGCCGTCAAAGCGTTCTGCCTGAGCGGGCTGAGCTTCGCAATGACAAATTACAACAATAAGTAGTGGAGCTAACAAGCGGACAAGGAACAAACAAACAAGGCAATGGTAGTTGTCGCATCATTACACTAATGTCTTATCAGCTCGTTAGCCTGTTCGCTCGTCAGCTAAAAACTAAAAACTGAAAAACTCCTATGACCGAGATGCGAATTGACAAGTGGCTGTGGGCGACGCGGGTGTTTAAAACTCGGTCGCTCGCCACTGACCAGTGCAGGCTGGGACGAGTGACTATAAAAGGCATGAATGTGAAGCCGTCGCACAACATCAAGGTGGGCGACGTGATTGAGGTGCGCAAGCCGCCTGTCACCTTCACCTTTGAGGTGGTGGGACTGCTCAATAATCGCGTTGGGGCCAAGCTCGTACCCAACTACTTGAAGAACATCACCCCCGAGGATCAGTACAAGATTCTGGAGATGGCGCGCATTGGCGGCTTCGTGCGCCGCCAGAAAGGCATGGGCCGCCCAACTAAGAAAGAGGGCCGCGAGATGGCGGCGTTTGCCGACGAAGCATTCCTCGACTTCGACGACTTTGACGACGAGAACCCACTCTGGACCGAAGAAGACGAGGCTGCGCTCGGCTGAGATGACAACATTCAGCGATGTCTCTTTATCAAAACAACTTCACAACAACATAAAACACAACCTATTATTTTTTGCTGTTTATGTTGTTGTGAAGTTGCTTGATAAATCCGAGAAGTTGTGGAAAAGTGAAATAGCTGAACACCTACTGCATGGCATCACCATTTTGGGGTATTGTCATGTTTTTTTCTTTCAAATTGTTTTTAGTTTTTAAAATAATGTGTATTTTTGTGAGTTGTAAAAACTAAAATATAATTATTCTTTTTATTAACTCAAAACTTAACGCAATGAAGAAATTATTACTATTGGTTGCCATGGTGGCAACATTCATTGGTATGAGTGCCCAGAATCCTTATGCTTACAAGCTAAGCGCAAGCGACAAGAGCGATGATGGCCTCACTATTCATTACACACTAAATGCTGCTGCGCAAGCAGTACAAATTCAGCTATTTGACGGCGAGACAGCAGTAAAGGCTATCGACATGGATGCCGAACTGCTCACAGCAGGAGATCATGAGTTCGTCATTAACTTTGCCGACTATCCCGAGATTCCCACAGGAAAAGCTATCTCTTGGAAAGTTGCCGTTACCGGCGAGGCTATTACATCACCGGTAGAGCTTACCGACAAAGTGCTCAAGTTCTACTCACCCGCTGGTGTTGCAGTGGATGTTAATCCTGAGAGCAAGAACTTTGGAACCATGTATGTTACTGAGTCGTATGCAAGTGCCAGCTCCACTTATTACACTGCCACAGTTAATGGTTCTGTAGGTATTGGTCTTTATCAGTTTGACCCACAGTTTAATGGCATCAGGAATGAGAATGGCACTTACGGTTTCAGCTGCGGCATGCAGTCGGCAGGAACCACTTTGGTAGATTGGCGTCCTGCACGCATCCAAATCAGCGAGGACGGCCGCATGTTCATCCTCTCGCAGCGCGTGAACACTGGCTATCCCTTGTATGAGATTAATCGTGAGACCTTGCAGGCCACTCCTCTCTTTGAGGGAACTCTCGACACCAGCACAGGCATCGTTACCAACGGCGATGTTCAAGTGGCCGCTGGTGTTGGCGTGGCATTCGACGTGATAGGCAAGGGTGAGGATCTCAAGCTGATGATGATGACCTGCACACCAGGCACCACCACAGTTCCTGCTAATTACAAGACCAACGAGTACAACCTTGGCACCGCCACCACTTGGGGCGAGGCTCCAAGCCGCAACTTCACCGCCTTTGATGGCAAGGCCATCAACTATGCAAGCATTAACCTTGCATACGATGGTGCCGGTGGCATCTGGATGAGCCAGTGGCGCGGCGCTCCAACAGAGGGTGAGCCAAGCTATGCCTATGCCAACCTCGAGAATGACGAGCTTGAGTTGCTCGTTACCGACATTTACAGCCGCAACGGCGGTATGGCGTTCAACAAGGACCACACTTTGATGGTTCGCGGCGAAGGCTACAGCAAGAAACTCGTTGTTTATTCAGTTGATAATGGCGAGCTCACCAAGCTTTATGAGTACAGCTGCCCAAGCTTCACCGGCTGGAACCACTTCGCATTTGACTATGCCAACAATATCATCGCTTGCGACAATAGTGCAGAGGTATTTGGCATGGTTCAGCTGCCTAATGACGCCGTTGTAGCCACTCCATGCACTGAGGAATACTACTTCGAACTTCCCGCCACCGAGCCAGAACATGCCTACTACCTGATTGGTGCGTTCAACGGCTGGGATCAGGACAACATGGTACCATTCGTTGAGAATAATGGTGTTTACACTTTGACTTACAACTTCGGTGGCGAGTTCAAGGTGAAAGATGAGGCCGGCAACTGGTGGGGCGGCGGTGTTACCCTCACTGAGGAGAACCCCAGCGTTACCCTCGTTGCCGGCAACAACCTGAACCTTGACCAAGTGGCTGAATATACCCTCACCATCGAGAATGGCGTACTCACCGTGACCGGCTTCCCCGAGCCACAAGCTGTTGAGTACAGCGACTTCTTCATTTGCGGCACATTCAACGGCTGGAACCAAGAAAATGGTCTCGTTGAACTTGTTGCCAACGAGGATGGCACTGAGTACAGCGGCAATATCGACCTTGAGGCCAATGCCGAGTTCAAAATCATCACCCACAACCTTGCAGGTGGCTGGAAGTGGTTTGGTGGCGTTGACGAGAACAACCTGGGTCACTTCTTGATCAACAATGATGTGCTCAACACACAAATCAGCCTCGTTGATGGAGCTAACTTCATGGTTGAGGAGGGTGGCAACTATGCTATCACCATTAAACAAACCAGCACAAAAGCCGTTGCTGAGCCTCTCGTGATGGTTATGACCAAGACCGCGACCGCTATCACTACTATCGGTAGCGATATCAAGAGCGACAACGCTTGGTACAACCTCAGCGGTATCCGCTTCGAGAGCATGCCCGCTGCTCCAGGCATCTACATCCACAATGGCAAGAAAGTTATCATCAAGTAATAATTTTCTTACTCTATAAAAATAATGCACTCGCACGATACAGCGGGTGCATTATTTTTTTGGATAGCAGTGGAATAGGAGTAGCAATGAATAACTATGAGTGAATAAAATTGGCGCTACTTAACACTTACATATACAATTTGCTGTTCTCAAAATCCACCTCTCCCTCGAGCTGGGTGACGAAGTCGTCGAGCACGTCGCGCTCCACGTCGCCTAAGCTGAACTCCTTCTCGGCATCTTTGCGAATAAGCGATATCCACTCGCGTCGGGCAGTCACGTAGTCGGCATGGATGTGCTCAACGGTCTCGGCATCTAAGTTGCTGATGTTATAGTAGTCGAGAATCATGCGGTAAGTCCATGCCCAGCGATATTCATTGTAGTTTTTGTGGATGGCTACAAAGCGTGCCAGCACATCTTCTATCGACTCAAGTTTGCCATCAATGACATCGCCGACGAGTCGCTGCTCCTCGCTTGCCGGGAGCAACATTCCTGAGAGATCTACCCAGTCGCCCTCGCCAGTGCTGGATGCTGGCACCACCGGGCGATGACGCTTGAGCACAGCGCCCATGTAGATGCGCAGTGCCAAATCGTAATATCTAATACCCTTGCGCAGCAATGGAGCCTTAATGACATACTCATGATAGTTGTAGGTACTCACGTTATCGCCGCTGGCGGCACGCAGATTTTCCAAAATTTTCTTGCCTCGCAGCACCTCGCTGATAGAGAAAGGGCTGAGCCAGTCGAAGTTGACGATGCTCTTGCGGTCGGCGAGGCGTCGCTTGTCGCGCTTGGGCCACTTGCGGATGTCGCGGTATAGTCCCACAGTTGCGAAGTTGCGCCCCGGCACCAGATACATCGTGTCGCTGTAAGCAATAAGGTAGGAGAACGGCAGGTCGCGCGTGTCGGGGTGGTACATCAGTTTGCCAAACAGCACGCTGAAGGTGCCTATGTTGGCTGGCATGAGCAGGTAAGCGCCACTGGCGGTCTTGCTGCCACGCTCGAGGATGCCGTAATGCATAGGCCCCATCTTGTAGGCATGGTTGCTGAAGTTGGTCGCCGAGCCGGCATTATAGAATGAGAACTGCCCGCCAATGAGCAGCGAACTCTTGTGGTGGCTCACGGAGAAGGGTCCGCAGAATGCTGCGCACGCCTCGCCGTTAGACATATAGCTGTTGGCGAAGAACACGCTCGAGGCAGCTGTAAATCCGTTACTCAACTCACACGCCTCGCCCACCATGCAATCAACAATCTTCACGCTATTGATAATCGTTGAGCCACCGCTGATTATTGAGTTCTCACAAATCACACCAGTGCCTATAGATATTGGGTTGTTGATGGCACTGCTGATGGTGCAGTTGCTGATGCGCGATGCCCACTTGATGTGGCTTCCGTCGCCTATCACGCTGTCGGTAATCTCGTTAGTGTTAATTATGGTCACACAATTGCCAATCTTGCAGCAATCAGCTTTTTTTGAAATAATAAACTTCTCCACGAGTCGTGTTATAGCCTTCTGGAACTTGACGTTGTTTTGCTGCTTTACCATGAGCGCAGCCAGCTGGCTGTTAAGACCGTCGAAGAGCACGAGATTACCATTACCCACCTCATTGAGCACCGAGATTAGATTGCCTTGACCATAGGTGGCATCGGAGCCCGTACATTCAATGGTACACACGCTGGAAATGTGGCATTTGTCGCCAATCTCCACATTATTCATATAATTGCCAATGTTCTCAATGAGGCAGTTGTCGCCAATGGTAACGTTGCGCAGCGTGGCGTTGTTGATGCCACAGCGCTTCACGAAGCCATTACTCACCTCGATGTTGCCACTGCAGTCGCCAATTACAACATTGCCATAGAAATTGACACGGTGAATACAATTCGGGTCAAAACGTGAAGTGACACTCACCTTTTTCCAATCTTCGGCTTGGCAGCCGTTGGCTTTTAGGCATTCAATTTCTTCTTCTCGAAGGAATCGCAGGGTTGCATTCTCTTTCATTATTATAAATTGTTTTTGTCTTTTTCAGGCTGCAAAATTAGGTAATAAAAACCACATAGGCCTAATAGTCACGCCCCTTTAACCTATATTGCGAATCATAACCATTTTTTCAAGAAAAAATCAATTTAAAATCACAAGGCTTAAGATTGAGATTTCACGTCATGGGCAAAAAAATCAATGGCGTGGTCGTTATGACCTCGCCATTGTAATATGTGACTAATAAATAGATAATTAAACTTTCAACTGATGATTAATAAATATAGTTTGTTAAAAGCATTAATTATTTGTGCAAATGATTAGTTTGCAGGTGTAAGGGTTGCAGTGTACTCACCTGGGCAAACGAGAGTGAGAACCACATTGTAGGTGCCAGCCTCTACGGTGATGTTGTCGCCGTTGATAGTGAGGTTATCGAGAGCACCGCCAAAGTTGATGTCCCAGCCACCATTGGCGCGGAACTTGATAGTGCCTGCAGTAAGAACTACATCGGTAGCTTCCCAAGTACCATTATCAGCATTGTAGGTGAGAGCTGTCTCGGCATCCCAGCCGCCAGCAGTAGCGTCGCCAATGATGCCCATGCTGGTGATGTCGGTCACGCTGTAGGTCATATTGCCGATGTTGGCATTTACATAAACGAAGCCATTGGCAACGATGTTAGCACCATCAGCTACAAGAGTGCCGTTAGTGCCACCCCAGTTGGTAGCCCAGCTGCCCTGGCTCTTCTGAATCTTGAACTCGCCAGTAGCGTTGATAAAGCCATAGTAGTCGTTAGCCTCTTTTACCGAAGCGAGCTTGCCACCGTTACCGCTCCAGCCGTCGGCAGTACCAGCGATGTAAACATAGTCGTACTCAGCTGTTGGATCAACAACAGGCTCCTGACCATCGGTAGTGATGGTATAGGTGAGGTTCTCAACGTCGATAGTGAGGTCGAAATAGGTAGCATGGTAGTTTACTGGCAAGCAGAAAGCACCCTGGTTGCCCTCTACGAGGTTGCCAGCAAAAGCACTCTCGCCGTTAGTAGCAAAGCTGAGAATGGTTCCGCTCCAGAAGTCGGCTGCGGTGTAGCAGTCCTCGTTAGCGATCTTGAACCAGAAGTCCTCGGTCACGTTGTTAACGTCAACGTAGATGCTGTAAACGTTCTCGTTCTCGGTGCTCTGAGTGAACTTGTAGCTCATGTCGGTGGTTGACCAACCGTTGTTGGTGCCAATGAGATACCAGTTGTTCTCGGGCTGTGGTTGTGGAGTGAACTCGCCATTGATAGTGAGTGTCATGTTCTCGATGTCGAGGCTCAAGGTGAAAGTGCCAGGAGCCATCTGGATAGCCTTATAGTCCTCGGTTGTGAGAGGAATTGCAGTGCCCAGCAGGTCGGCGTCAACGAGGTAGTTGTTGCCTTCGCCCTGTGCTCCAAAGCGGTAAGGAGCGATGTCGTCCCAAGGTGTCTCGCTATCGGCGTCGGCAAGTTTCTTAGTGAAGCTGAAGTAGCTGAAGCCGCTCTCTTTGGTAGTAATGTTAGCAGTGAAAATTTTGCCGTCCTCGCTGGTCATCTCTACACCTACTGCTGGATCCCAGCTGTTGCCGTTCACCTCGCCAAGGATGTAAACAACCTCATTCTCAACGGGAGTGTTGCCAAGCATAATGTCGTAGATGCAAGTGACGTCCGATGCGGTAATAGAGCCGTCGCCATTCACGTCGGCTGTTGCCTCATACTCATAGTTGTTGCCTAACAAGATATCGTAGATGCAAGTGACGTCCGATGCAGTAACGCTGCCGTCGCCATTCACATCTCCATTCACTGCAGCATTGCTGTAATTTGAAATTGCGAAAAGTCCTGCCACTACAAGAACCGACGCAAATAACGATTTAAGTAATCTGTTGTTCATAAAAGAAAGTAAAGTTTAAGTTAAATGTTTATATGGTTTATTTCTCTTGCCCCTATCTTTATAGATAAGGGCGTATCTTTCACTGGCAAAAGTATATAAATATTTCTTATAATCAGCAAGTTGAAAATACATTTCTTCTTCAAAAAAATGCAAAGGTTTGCATTTTATCAACTAATTCATAGCACACACAAGAAATCTCCGATGAGCTTGATGGCTCATCGGAGATTCTTTTCCGTTCCGAGATGCAATCACTGCTACAGAACTTATATTGTTTTATTACGAAAAAGTTAATTACAAACTAAAAAGTTTGAAGCTATTTTTATTATTCGTAATTTATGACTCAATTTTATGCAATCGGTTTAATTAAAAATTCAGTTTTAACCTTTGTTAACTAATACCACGGCAGAGCCGTGGTATAGGGGACCGTGATTGCATGCCGCTTGAGCGTCCTTGCCGTCAACTATGCCGCGGCTTTGCCGTGGCCTTATCCAAATAGATACTGGAATGCCTCTTCCACTTTGGCAGCTTCTACAATCTTGATTTTCATGCCTTTTGTGCTCACCCCCTTGAGATTGTTGCGAGGGATGATAATGGTGTTAAAGCCCAGTTTCTCGGCCTCGGCGATGCGCTGCTCTATGCGGGTGATTTGTCGCAACTCGCCGCTGAGTCCCACCTCGGCACTGAAGCACACACCCTGCTGGATGGCGATATCGACATTAGAGGAGAGGATGGCGCAGATTACCGACAGGTCGAGTGCCGGGTCGTTGACTTTGAGACCGCCGGCAATGTTGAGGAACACGTCTTTCTGAGCAAGTTTGAAACCCACTCGCTTCTCGAGCACGGCGAGCAACATATTCATGCGCCGCTGGTCAAAGCCTGTGACCGAGCGCTGAGCGGTGCCGTAGGCTGCAGTGCTCACCAGCGCCTGCACCTCGATCAGGAAAGGGCGTGCACCGTCGATTGTCACGCCAATGGCAGTGCCCGAGAGGTCTTGGTCCATCGCCGAGAGTAGCATCTCGCTGGGGTTGGTGACCTCGCGCAGTCCCGTCTCGCGCATCTCGTAAATGCCCATCTCGCTTGTGGAACCAAAACGGTTCTTGATAGAGCGCAAGATGCGGTACATGTAGTGGCTGTCGCCCTCAAACTGCAACACGGCATCCACTATGTGCTCCAGCACCTTGGGACCAGCAATGGTGCCTTCCTTGTTGATGTGGCCAATGAGGATGACAGGCACGCCGCTGGTCTTGGCATAACGGAGAAAGGCGGCGGCGCATTCGCGCACCTGGCTTACGCTGCCTGCGGCACTGTCGAGTTCATCGCTGGCGATGGTCTGGATGGAGTCGATAATCACGAGGTCGGGGGCGCTCTCCTTGATGCTGGCAAAGATGCTGCCGAGCGATGTCTCGCAGATGATGTAGCACTCGCAGTCCCGGTCGCTGCCGGCAATGCGGTCGGCACGCATGCGCAGCTGCTGCAGACTCTCCTCACCGCTCACATAGAGCACTTTGCGGCTGCGGATGCGAAGCACGTTCTGCAGCACCAGTGTGCTCTTGCCTATGCCTGGCTCGCCGCCAATCAGCACTATAGAGCCTGGCACCAGTCCGCCTCCAAGCACGCGATTGAGTTCACCGCTTGGAAGCTTGATGCGTGGCAACTGCTCTGCCTTGATGTCGTTGATTTTCACCGGCACGGCACTCTTGCGGTGGCTGTTGTCGTCGGCGCCGAACAGCACTCCCTTGCTCGACTTGGGCACCACAGGCTCTTCAATGTAGGTGTTCCACTCGCCGCACGATGGGCATTTACCAATCCACTTGGGCGACTCTGCCCCGCAATTCTTGCAGAAATATGTAGTCTTTGTAGTTTTCTTCGCCATAATGTTTCTTTTTTGTGCCACAAAGGTAATGAAAAGATAGCTAATAAGCAAAAAGGATTTTCTGTGTATTTTTTACACAATTTCTTGGATAATTAAAAAATGTATTGTAACTTTGCAGTGAAAGAACAATTACACAACAATAAATAATTTTTGATATGTATAACAGAGAATTTACCCCCGAGAGAATTACGGAGTTGGGACCTAATGAGATTTTTGTGTTTGGTAGCAATCTGGCAGGCGCACATGGCGGTGGCGCCGCATGGCTCGCCTACAACAGCTTTGGCGCTGTGTGGGGGCAAGGTGTGGGCTTGCAAGGACAGTCTTACGGCATCCCCACAATGCATGGCGGAGTCGAGGTCATAAAACCATACGTTGACGAATTCATCAGTTTTGCAAAAACTCGCCCCGACCTGAAATTCTATGTTACACAGATTGGTTGCGGTATTGCAGGATTCCAGGTTAAAGAAATTGCACCACTTTTCCTTGAGGCAATTGATGTGGAGAACATCATCTTGCCACAAGCTTTTGTACAAGCGATAGAATAAAAAGATTTAATAAGATGGGTATTTCACGTCCCATAGATACAGGGCGTGAGCAGGCATCGAGGTGCCAGCGGCACAGCGATCTTTCTTCTCGATGATGCGGCAAAAGTCATCGACACTGATTTTGCGGTTGCCTACATCAACAAGCGTGCCCACTATCGCCCGCACCATGTTGCGCAAGAAGCGGTCGGCAGTGATGGTGAACACCCATTGCTCCACATTGGTGTCGATACCCTCATAGCGCGACCAGTGCGCCTCGGTGATGCGACAGTTGTTGGTCTTGACATCAGTGTGCAGCTTGCTGAATGAGGTAAAGTCCTCATAGTCCATCAAGTGACGTGCCGCCTCATTCATCAAGTTGAAATCGAGACGAGGATGGCATTGCCAGCTCAGCGACCGCAGTAGTGGCGACTTGCCAGTGTGAGCGAAATACTTATAGGTGCGGCTTATAGCGTCAAAACGAGCGTGGGCAGTGTCGTGCACCGCCACCACATCGTGGATGGCGATATCTTGCGGCAAAATGCCATTGAGGCTGCGCACCAGCGTCTGAACGTCGGCAATGGGCTGCTCGGTGTCGAAGTGGGCATACATGGTGGCGGCATTCACGCCGGCGTCGGTGCGCCCCGCGCCAGTGATAGGAGTGTCATGGCGCAATACCATAGCCAATGCCTTCTCGATGGTCTCCTGCACGCTCACGTCGCTGGGTTGAATCTGCCAGCCATGATAGGCGGCACCCTGGAATGAAATCTTGAGGAAGTAGCGCATAATCACGGTCTTAGCATAAACGTCAACGGCCAGTCAAGACGCTGAGCCCAGCACAACTCATTATGCTGGTGCCCCTCAAAAATGAGGCTCTCGAAATGGTCGCTATCCCATCCTAAACCAATTACCATCTTGTCGAGAGAGTATTGCGAAGTGCCATAGGTGCCATCAAGCTCCACATCGCCACGATCCATGTAGATGAGGCGGGTATTGGCTGCTGGCAACTTGGTCTTCACATAGTTACGGAAGCCTACAGCCCAAGCCTCGCTATTGAATTTCGCATCGTAGAACTGCATCGACGAGTGAGTGGACATGCACACCGCACCGCCAAACACCTGTGGATATTCGCAAAGCGCATACATCGAGATTAGCCCACCCATGCTTGACCCCATCACGAAGGTGTGTTCGCATGAGGTGAGGGGCTTATAGCGGCGATCGATAAACGGTTTCACCTCCTCAACGAGAAAGCGCAAATACTCATCTCCCTTATAGACGCTCAAGTCAACATCGGCACGCAGAGCTTCGGGAACATACTCGTAGCATTTAGTGGGGAAATAGTCGTTGAGGCGATTGCGGGTGTTGTCAACTCCCACCACTATGCATCGCCTGATTCTTCCCTCGGCGATGAGTCGTCCCATCACCTCATCGACCTGCCACTCCTGCTTGTTCCACGTGGTGGTGGCATCAAATAGCATCTGCCCATCGTGCATATACAGCACGTCGCACGGCTCGCCTGCCACATATCCGTCGGGGAGCCACACCGTGATGTTGCGTGCTTCGACATATTGCGACTTGAACTGCGGGAAAAACTCCAAGCGTCCCGTGCTCACTTGCTGCTGCGCCTGAGCAGGTTCCTGCGCCATCACAGGCACCGCGCAGCATAATATTGCTAACGCCACTAACAAATCATTAATCTTCATATCATAATTTTATTTTTTGCAAAAATAGTAAAAATATCAATCCTTATAATTATATTTGCAAAATAATTGCACCTTAAAGGTGGGTTCTATAAATTAACTTGCGATGTTTTTGATTTATTTTCGTGCAGATG
>CALAVD010000277.1 GCA_937892085.1 uncultured Prevotellaceae bacterium | reverse complement strand
CTGTTTTCGAGGGAGGGAAATCAGCGACACACTACTATTAAACTATCAACCCGGCAGGAACAATTGTTTTTTGCCATGTTTGTTCATTGTTGAGTTAGTTTGAGGATAATAAGTGCAAAGAACTGGGATTGCTAAATAGTCACTTTTTCGCGTTCAGTTGTTAAAAAAAATAATTCTTGATTTTTTATTTACTTTTTATATTATTAGTTGCTTTATTTTGACTAATTTTGCACTCTGATAATAATGTATTGATATTAACATGGTGTGCAAGGATTAGGCAAACTGTTGTTATGCAAGCCTTTAACCACCACACCACAAATTAAGATATAATAATATGGGGTTATTCTCATTTACTCAAGAAATCGCTGTTGACTTAGGAACAGCCAACACAATTATTATCCACAACGACAAGATAGTAATTGACGAGCCATCGGTTGTGGCTCTCGACACTAAGACCCAGAAGTTGATGGCAGTGGGCGAGACTGCTCGTGAGATGCGTGGAAAGGTGCATGAAGGCATCAAGACCGTGCGCCCGCTGCGTGATGGCGTGATTGCCGACTTCAACGCCGCCGAGCTGATGATAAGGGGCATGATTAAGAAAGTGAGCCAGAAAAATCACTGGCTTTCTCCCTCACTGCGCATGGTGGTGTGCATCCCCTCAGGTTCTACCGAGGTAGAGATTCGTGCCGTGCGTGACTCAAGCGAGCACGCTGGAGGACGCGACGTTTATATGATTTATGAACCCATGGCTGCCGCGCTCGGTATAGGTATTGACGTGCTGGCGCCCGAGGGCAACATGATAGTTGACATTGGTGGTGGCACCACCGAGATTGCCGTGATTTCGCTGGGCGGCATCGTGAGCAACAAGAGCATACGCATCGCTGGTGACGACCTTACCGAAGACATCCGCGAACACATGCGCCGCGCCCATAACGTGAAGGTGGGTGAGCGTACCGCCGAGCTAATCAAAATCAACGTGGGCTCGGCTCTCACTGAGCTTGACTCTCCACCCGATGACTACATCGTGCATGGTCCTAACCAGATGACAGCACTCCCAATGGAGGTGCCAGTGTCTTATCATGAGATTTGCAAATGTATCGAGAAGTCTATCTCTAAGATTGAGGCTGCCGTGCTCAGCGCTCTCGAGCAAACTCCTCCCGAGCTGTATAGCGACATCGTGAAGAATGGCATCTACCTTGCTGGTGGTGGCGCACTCCTGCGCGGTCTTGACCGCCGCTTGACCGACAAGATTGGCATTCCTTTCCATGTTGCCGAGGACCCATTGCACGCTGTTGCCAAGGGCACTGGAGTGGCTCTCAAGAACATCAAGCGCTTCAAGTTCCTGAAACGATAGATTGCGCATAGCGCGGGGAATCGAGGAACGAGAATCGAAGATCGGAGGTCATTGCCATGTTCTCTTGTATGCTTCTTGTCCTACCAGTCCGACTCGTCTGACTCGTCTGACTTCTAATTTCTGAACTCTGACTTCTGACCTTAGATGAACAATTTAATAAATTTCATAATTAAAAACAGCGCATGGTTCTTCTTCGCATTCTATGTGATAGTAAGCCTTGTGCTGCTGTTTCGCTCCAACCCGTTCCAGCAGAGCGTATATCTCACCTCTGCTAACAGTACGGTGGCAACGATATCTAAGGTCGTGAACGGCACTTCCGACTATTTCCACCTCAAAGAAATCAACGAGGACTTGCACAAGCGCAACGCTGAGCAAAAAGCCGAGATATTAGCACTGCAGAAGCAAATCGTGGAACTGGAGCTGAAATATGGTGAGAAGCCTGGCGAGACAGTGTGCGGCGAAGGTGACTACACCTTTATATCGGCTCATGTGATTAGCAACAGCGTGGTGAATCCCAGCAACTACATCACCATCGACCGTGGCAGCGCCGATGGCATTGAGCCTTATATGGGAGTAATGGACATGAACGGTGTGGTGGGCATCGTCGATGCCGTCAACACCCACTCGGCACGAGTTATGTCGATGCTTCACCCCGACACAAAAATCACCTGTGAGCTACAAGGCAACGGAAACTTTGGTGTGCTGGTGTGGGACGGCAAGACCACCAACCATGCCATCCTCGAAAACCTCCCCAAGGTGGGCGAGTATCATGTGGGCGACACTGTGGTCACCAGCAGCAGCTCGCTGAGCTTCCCTCCCGGTTTCATGGTTGGTGTGGTAGAAAGCATCTCCCCCACTACCAAGAGTGACAGCTTCATGAAGCTTATCGTGAAGCTCTCGTGTCACATCACTCATCTTAGCAATGTCCACGTGATAAAGAACAACCGCAAGGACGAGCTCAAGCAGCTCGACAGCACCGACGCCACCACGCTCAAAGAGGAAGGAGGTATGAAGTAATGAAAAACTCTCTGCTCAATTTCCTCATTCTCTTCATTGCACTGCTTGTAGCGCAGGTGGTGTGCAGCAAGATAGTGCTCTTTGATGTGGCGGTGCCCATTATCTACATCTATCTCATCCTGCGACTGCCAGTGAACTACTCTATCAACTGGACTCTAACGATTGCATTCTTGTTCGGGCTTTTCATCGATATGTTCAATAACACTCAGGGGATGAACTCCTTAGCATGCACCGTGATGGCAATGGCACGACGACCGGTGTTCAACTTTTTTATCGTCATGCGAGAGGATGAAGAGGGCGACCCCGTGCCATCGGTCGATACGGTGGGAATTTCTAACTACATGAAGTACTTGTCAACCTTAGTCTTCATCTATTGTGTGGTGCTGTTCTTGGCGCAAGCCTTCACACTGCACAACTTCCCACTCACATTGCTACGCATTATTGCCAGCACCGCGCTATCCATATTATTAATTTTTGGTATCGACAGTTTAGTGAGCACCGAAAGTGAGAAAAGACTATAATCTCGAGAAACGTAAGTTTGTGATTGGCGGCTTTATTGTCGCCATTGTCGCTATTTACCTGTGGAAACTCTTCGACCTGCAGGTAAGAAACAACGAGTATGGTCAAATCGCCGTGAACAACGCTCGCTCCGTGAAAATAACGCATCCCTCTCGAGGACAAATCTACGACCGCAATGGCAACTTGGTGGTTTACAACGAGCCTGCCTACGACCTGGTGCTCACACCAAAGGATGTGACAGAGTTTGACACCACCACAATGTGCAAGATTTTGCAGCTCAAGCGAGAAGACTTCGATTTGTTGTGGAAAAACATGAGCGACCCCAAGAAAAACCGCAATTACAGCGCCGTCACGCCACAACCGCTGGTACAAAACCTCGACTCTCTCACCTACGGAAGGCTGCAAGAGATCCTCTACCGCTTTCCAGGCTTCGACATAGCACAACGCGTGATACGTCGCTACAATTATGTGGCGGCAGCAAATATCCTTGGCGACATTCGTGAAGTGAACGCCGACGACATAGCCCGCGACAGCGACGATTACTACCTGCCTGGTGACTACACTGGCGACCTGGGCGTGGAGAAGAGTTATGAGAAATACCTGCGTGGCACTAAGGGCAAGGAGATTTTCATTCGCGACGCGAGAGGACGCATCAAGGGACGCTACAACGACGGCAAGGACGATGTGGCACCAGTGGCGGGAAAAGACCTGCAGTTGAGCATCGATATCGACCTACAGCAGTTTGGCGAGAAAATAATGCGTGGCAAGAAAGGCGCTATTGTGGCGATTGAACCGAAATCGGGCGAAGTGTTGACACTTGTCACCAGCCCATGCTACGACCCAGCGATGCTGGTGGGCAAAGACCGCGGCAAGAACTATGCCAACCTCGTCAACGACCCTAATAAGCCACTCTTCGACCGCTCCATTATGGCTGCCTATCCTCCAGGCTCCACTTTCAAGCCCTCACAAGGCTTGATGCTCCTGCAAGAGGGCATCATCAATTCCAGCACATCCTATCCTTGCTACCGAGGATATATCAACAAGGGACTCAGAATAGGCTGTCACGGCCACGGCTCACCCATCGCCCTGCATCCCGCCATCGCCACTTCGTGCAACGGCTACTTCTGCTGGGGACTCTACTATATGCTTAACAACCGCAAGTACGGTGGTCTTGAGAAGTCGTTCACTCTGTGGAAAGACTACATGGTGTCGATGGGCTTTGGCTACAAACTCAACCTCGACCTGCCTGGTGAGAGCCGAGGATTTATCCCTAATGCCCAATTCTACAACAAGATGATAGGCGAAGGGAAATGGGGTGCCAACACAATTCTGTCTATCGCCATCGGGCAGGGTGAGGTGATGCTCACACCACTGCAAATCGCGAACCTCGGTGCCACTATCGCCAACCGGGGATATTACATCACACCGCACGTAGTGAAGAACGTGCGCGACGTGGGGCTGCTTGAGCAATTCACCGTGCAGCATCACACTAAAGTGAACCCACAATACTACAACGAAGTGGTGACAGGTATGAGAATGGCTGTTACTGGCGGCACTTGCCGAGGCGCCAACCTGCCAGGGCTTGACGTGTGCGGCAAGACGGGCACCGTTCAGAACCCCCACGGCCAAGACCACTCGGTGTTCATGGGGTTTGCTCCAAAAGACGATCCCAAGATTGCCATCTGCGTGTATGTCGAGAATGCCGGTTTCGGTGCCAAAGTCGCTGTGCCTCTCGGGGCAATGATGATAGAGCGATACCTGCGCGGATATAGCGACGAGATTGAGGAACGCGCCAACAAATGGAGTGACAACTGGATGGGGTCGTCACAAAAACCCGCTGCCGAGGCCGAGTCCACTGAACCTGCTACCACAGCCAGCAACTCTCCACACCGTGACAAGACGCCACTCGGCAACACTCCCACCCGCGAAAAAGCGGTAACAGTTAACCCAATTAGATTAATCAGCACATCACGACATGGACTATTCAAAGGATAACAACGAGAGCAACAAACTGCTCGCATCGGTCGATTGGTTCACCGTGCTGCTATATCTGATTCTTGTAGTGGCAGGCGCTATCAGCATCTATGCCGCCACCACCAATAGCGTGTCGCAGGTGAGCATCTTCGATTTCAACACCTATTCGGGGAAGCAGTTCCTGTGGATAGGACTCTCGTTTGTGATAGGATTTTCACTGCTACTTATTGACCGACTAATATATGAGGATTATGCCTATCCCATCTATATAGTGATGATAGTCATCCTCCTCGCTACGGCAGTCTTTGCGCCTAACATCAAAGGCTCGCACTCTTGGCTAAAGTTTGGCGCGGTAAGCATCCAGCCTGCCGAGTTTGCCAAGACCGCCACAGCGCTGGCATTGGCAAAACTTTTCAGCACCTACGGTTTCAAGCTCGGGCACTGGCGCACCTACATCGTGCCATTAGCTATCATCCTCACTCCAGTGTTGTGCATCATTCTCGAGAGCGAGACTGGTTCGGCATTGGTTTATTTCTCGCTGATTTTCGTCCTCTACCGTGAAGGAATGAGTGGCTTTGTGCTTTATGCTATTCTCACTGCCGTTTCGCTCTTTGTCATAGTGCTGAAATATGCCAACGACATGATAATGGGCATACCATTAGGATCTTTCATAGTGCTCACCATCGTGATGATAACGATAGTGCTGATGCTTTTCTTCTATTGTCGTGCCATGATACCTGGTCGCAACGTGGCGATAGGCTACCTGGCAAGCGCGATAGTGACGTGGGGGCTCACGGCTATTGGAGTACACATCAACGGTTATGTGTATTTCTTCACAGTTATCACGCTGTCGATAATCTACCTGCTCATTGCCATGTTCCGTGAGAACATTACCAAGATTCTCATAACTATTGGGTTTGCCATTGCGTCGATACTTTTTATGTTCTCGGTGAACATCGTGTTCAACAATGCGCTGCGACCTCACCAGCAAAACCGCATCAAGATAGCGCTCGGAGTGATAGAAGACATTCAAGACAAAGGTTACAACGTGAACCAGTCAAAGATTGCAATAGGCTCGGGAGGTTTCGCCGGAAAGGGATTCCTCAAGGGAACACAGACCAAGCTCAACTATGTGCCTGAGCAACACACCGACTTCATCTACTGCACCATTGGCGAGGAAGAGGGCTTTCTCGGTGCGTCGGCGGTGCTGCTGCTGTTCTTGGTCCTGATATTGCGTATCATCGCCATTGCCGAGCGGCAGCACACCGCCTTCGGGCGAGTCTATGCCTACTGCGTCGCAGCAATATTCATATTCCACGTCACCATCAACATAGGCATGGTGATAGGTCTCGTGCCGGTGATAGGCATACCACTACCCTTCTTCAGCTATGGTGGCTCCTCGCTGTGGGGCTTCACCATAATGCTCTTCATTCTCCTGCGCATCGACGCTGCCCGAGCCGAATACGGCACCTGGTAATTTTATTAATGCATCATTAAGCGCAATTAATGTGCCATCATTACCCGTATAGGCCATTTGAAAATTTGTTAACTTTGCAAACTAATAATTGATAAATCGTTATGCCCTATTTTTCGGTGATAATTCCTGTGTATAACCGACCTGCCGAGGTGGAAGACCTGCTGCGCAGCCTCTCGGAACAATCGTGCCAAGACTTTGATGTCTTTCTTGTGGAGGACGGCTCCACGGTGCGCTGCGATGAGGTGGCGGCACGCTACAGGGACCGCCTTGACCTGCACTACCACTACAAAGACAACGAGGGCCGCAGCATAGCCCGCAACTACGGCATAGAGCGTGCCAGCGGCGAGTATTTCATCTTCTTCGACAGCGACTGCGTGATCCCAAAGGACTATTTCAAGACACTCAAGGCCGAGCTTGAGCGCGAGCCGGTAGATTGCTTTGGCGGTCCCGATGCGGCGAGCGACGACTTCACCGATGTGCAGAAGGCCATCAACTTCTCGATGACCTCGTTCCTGACCACCGGCGGCATACGCGGCGGCAAGGTGCAGCTCGAGAAATTCGTGCCGCGCTCGTTCAATATGGGCTACTCCCGCAAGGTGTGGCTGGCGGTGGGCGGTTTCCGAGAGATGTTCAGCGAGGACATCGACATGAGCACACGCATCCGTCAGGCAGGATTTTCGACACGCCTCATCCGCGACGCCTACGTCTATCACAAGCGCCGCGTCGATTTAAAGAAATTCGCGCGCCAGACCTACGTCTTCGGCATGTCGCGCATCACGCTGAAGCTCCTCTACCCCGACTCGCTGAAGCTTGTTCACTGCCTGCCGGCAGTATTCGTGCTGGGCTGCCTTGCACTGATATTGCTTGCCATCTTCTGGCACTGGTGGGCAATATTGCCGTTAGCGCTCTATGTGGTGATGCTGTGGGTGAGTGCCCTACTCAAAACTAAGAGCCTCAAGATTGCCAGTCTTGCCGTAGTGACGAGCTTCGTGCAGCTGGGAGCTTATGGCATTGGTTTCATCAAGGCCTTCGTGTGGAAAATCCTGCTCCGCCACGGCCGCGACATCAACGAGGAGATTGCCATGCGCAAGGGAAAGTGAGATTAAGTAGTAAGTAATAAGTGTTAAGTTCTAGATAGTCTAGAACTTAACACTTATTACTTACTACTTAATCTCAC
>CALAVD010000276.1 GCA_937892085.1 uncultured Prevotellaceae bacterium | reverse complement strand
GGGAACAGCCAACGATGGTCTCCAGAACCTGCCTGGCGTGCAACAGAAAAGCGATGGCATCGAGGTGTTTGGCAAGGGCACTCCGCTCATCTACATCAACGGTCGTGAGATGCGCAACAAGAGTGAGCTCGACCAACTCAAGAGCGACGACATAGCGAGCGTGGAGCTAATCACCAATCCAGGCGCAAAATACAAAGCCGACGTGGAATCGGTCATCCTCATCAAGACCAAGCGGCCACAGGGCGAGGGACTCTCGCTGGATTCCGAAGCGAATTACTCTCAAGGCGAGACGATGGACTTGGCAATTGGTGCTAACTGGAACTATCGAAATGGTGGACTCGACGTGTTTGGTGCCACGTGGTATAACGAGGATCGATGGCTACAGAAGGACATGATAAAATTTGACGTTCAAGCCGACACCACTTGGCTGCTCGACCAAGCCATTGACAGCCATTCTTTCAGCCGTTCGCTCTACAATTCGGTTGGTGTGAACTATGTTTTTAACGACAACCACTCTATGGGACTGCGTTATGACACCAAGTGGTATTTTAAAAACCATTCCTGGGGCGGCATGACTGCCGATGTGATAGCCAATGGAGAGTTCTATGACCACCTTTTAAACACAGTAAATCAAGACAACAAATCAAACATGCCACACACTCTTAATGCCTACTATAACGGCAAGATAGGGAAGACAAGCATTGATGTGAACCTCGACTACATGTTCTACAAGGACCGCACTAGTCAGTATAACGATGAAGTTAGTCAGGAAAAAGACAGCCGCATCGTGACGTCACAGAGCGTGGTTCGGAACCAGTTGCTTGCCGGCAAAGTAATACTCTCGTGGCCATTGTGGGGCGGCAACCTGCAAGCTGGGACCGAGTTGAGTAACACCCACCGCAACGACGACTATATAAACCCCGAGCAGATAGTCCCCTCATCGATGACCGAGCAGCGTGAGAACAACTATGCCTTCTTTGTGGAATATTCACGGCAGTTGCCCTTCGGCTCAATGCGCCTGGGCCTGCGCAACGAGAATGTGGCGAGCGACTACTACAGCATGGGAGAGCACATTGCCGAGCAGAGCCGCACCTACCACCATCTGTTCCCGACAATAGGACTCTCGGCACGTGCCGGCAATGTGCAGCTGATGCTCAACTATGCCATGAAGATTCAGCGACCCTATTACTGGCAACTCAACGGCAGCGTGACCTATGCCAACCGCTTCACTTGGGAGAGCGGCAACCCCACCTTGAAGCCGTCGATCAACAACCAACTCGGGGTCATGGTGATGTGGAAATGGATTACTTTCATGGCCGACTACAAGCACGAGAGCGACCACATCATCAACGTGGCTCATGAGGTGCCAGGCAGTGAGGCAACAACACTTCTCACACGAGAGAACTTAGACCATAGCCACAAGTTGCGCATGATGCTCAATTTCAACCCCAAGTTTGGTATATATGAGCCACAGCTCTCATTAGGAATGATTAAGGACTGGGCCAAGATTCCCACGCCAGTTGGCATAATCAGCCCCAAAAAGCCCTTATACCTTATTCAGTTCAACAATAACATCAGGATATTGCCCACCCTCACAGCCAGTGCCAATCTTGACATCACCAGCAAGGGCGACATGGAGAACGTATCGCTCACAAGCGCAGTTGTACGGCTTGATCTTAGCGTCACCAAGACATTCTTCAACGACCGCCTGAGCGTGAAAATCGCCGGACACAACCTGCTCGATGCACAACAAAGTGTTGTGTTGCGCTACGGCCTGCGCAACATGTGCCAGAATCAACATCGCGACACACGCGAGCTACAAGTGACTGTGCGCTATAAGTTCAACGCTGCCAGCAGCAAGTGGCGTGGCACCGGCGCCGGCAGCGACGAGAAAGCCCGCTTGGGCAAGTAATCATTTTACCTGTTTCAATCTACATTTGAATGGCCGCTGGTCGGCAACAAGGTCAATAACGTGTAACGCGCCACTAAGGAGCGAGACTCCACATGTTCTAATTGACAACTAAAAACAATACCTGCTTTTTCTTTTTTTGTGGTTGACTCGCCAGTTGAAGTCAACCACTTTTTTCTGAAAAACAATATTTCAGATAATGAGATACCACTTTTTTGAAAAACTGCAAACTATTTATTACCTTTGCACCTTAGAAACTAATACACATATTATTAATAATAAAAACTATGAAGATTAAGAAACTATTAATTTTTTCACTTGCTATGACAGCAATGACGATGAGTGCAGGGAATCTGAACAAAGGTGTTGACCGCAGCAACCTTGACCTGAGCACAAAGCCTGGAGAGAATTTCTATCAGTATGCCTGTGGCGGATGGATGAAAGCTAATCCTCTCGACCCGCAGTATGCACGCTTTGGCACCTTCGACCAACTCGGCGAGAACAACCGCGAGCAGCTCAAAGACCTGATTATGAACTTAGGCACCAATAACCCAAAGGGCAGCTTGGCTCAGAAAGTTAGCGACCTCTATCTGCAGGGAATGGACAGCACTCTGCGCAACCAGCAAGGCAACAAGCCTGTGGAGGCGATGCTGGCACAAATCTACCAGATGCCTCGCACCGACCTGGTGGCAATGCTTGCCGAAATGCACCGTGGCATCACTTCTCCCTTCTTTGACGCTGGCGTGATGGCCGACTTGAAGAACAGCGACCAGAACCTGATGTACCTCACCGCCGCTGGCTTGGGCATGGGCGACCGCGATTATTATCTCGAGAACGACGAGAACACTGCTAAGGTGCGCAACGCCTATCTCACCTACATTGAGAAACTGCTAACCCTCTCAGGGCGCAAGGCAAAAGACGCCAAGAAGGTTGCTAAGAATATCCTGGCTCTTGAGACTGAGTTTGCAAAGGTTGCCATGACTCGCGAGGAGAGCCGTGACTACAGCAAGCAGTACAATATCCGCACCCTGGCTCAGCTCAAAGCCGACTATCCAAACTTTGATTGGGACAAATATTTCAACCTGCTTATGCCCGGCAACATCAAGGTTGAAAAGGTGTGCGTGATGCACCTAAACTCAATGGCGAAGTTCAACGAAATGATGACAACCCTCAAAGACACCGAGATTAGAGACTACCTGGCGTTCAAATATCTTGACGCCGCTGCCGGCTACCTCACCGACGACTATGAGCAAGCCAACTTCGACATGTATAGCCGCGCCATGAGTGGCAAGACCGTGATGCAACCTCGCTGGAAACGTGCCCTCAACGTGCCCAACTACGTGCTTGGCGAAGCTGTGGGCGAGCTCTACGTGAACAAATACTTCCCCGAGGACTCAAAGAAGAAGATGCTCAAGTTAGTGAACAACCTGCGCATCGCGCTCGCCGAGCACATCGCAGGTCTCACCTGGATGAGCCCCAAGACTAAAGTCAACGCCCTCGTCAAGCTCAACAGCTTCACCGTGAAAGTGGGATATCCCGACACTTGGCGCGACTACAGCGGCATCAACATCGACCGAGACGCCTATTACTGGGAGAATGTGAGCAATGCCCGCCGCTTTGAGGCCGACTATCAGCTCTCTCAGCTCAACAAACCCGTTGACAAGGCTAAATGGCAGATGACTCCACAGACCGTCAATGCCTATTATGACCCATCGACCAACGAGATTTGCTTCCCCGCAGGAATTCTCCAGAAGCCATACTTTGATCCCGATGCCGACGATGCCTGCAACTATGGCGCTATTGGCGTGGTGATTGGCCACGAAATGACTCACGGCTTTGACGACCAGGGGCGCAACTTCGACCACAACGGCAACATGCTTGACTGGTGGACCGAAGAGGATGCCGCTAAGTTCCAGGAACTCGCCGACAAACTTGGCGCACAATATAGCGCCGAGATTGTTGCCGATGACGTTCACGCCAACGGCACCTTCACTATGGGTGAGAACATCGCCGACCATGGTGGCCTGCGTGTGGCTTACAGCGCCTTCAAGAAGACAGAGCAGGGTGCTGGAGACGAGAAGATTGAAGGGTTCACTCCTGACCAGCGCTTCTTCTTGAGCTACGCCAACGTGTGGGCTGCCAACATCACCAAGGAAGAAATTCTGCGCCGCACCAAGGTTGACCCACACTCATTAGGCATCAACCGCGTGAATGTTGCCATCCGCAACCTCGACTACTTCTTCAAAGCCTTCGACATCAAGCCTGGCGAGAAGATGTGGCGCGCGCCCGAAGACCGCGTAACCATCTGGTAAGCGATTCGCGTAAGGATTGAAGAATGTAAATCGTAAAAATTCAGCCGCCATTGCATGTGAAATTTGCAATGGCGGCTGTGTATGGTGGGTTCTATAAATTAACTTGAGATGTTTTTGATTTATTTTCGAGCAGATGCGAAGTTAAAGCAGCAGCGGCATAGCGGGCTATGTTGCAAGGATTTAACGAAGCAGATGCCGAAAAGAAACAAAAACAGCCAAGAACCCATCTCAACATTTTATTAATTTATAGAACCCACCTATACAATATGGTGACTTCATGATTTTTTCTTCTTTAAGTTGTTGAACGATGGCGGTATCCCTTTGGTGGGCTTCTGAGTTCTTTAAAGATTCACTCCTTGTATTGCCATTTCGGTGAGGTTAGATTTGATTTCTTCCTCTGAAGGTGGATTGGTTATAAGATAATCAACCGATTCACTGTAATCGATGTCGTCGAAATAGCACAACTGAGAGCGGAACAATTTCTCAGAGAAAAGGTCACCAAAAATGGCTGTTGCTTCCGATGAAATATCTGAAATTGTGAAATGTTCAGAAAGAAGGAAAAAAAGATCAACATAGTCTTTCCATTTAGAACGTCGACCAAGTGCATAAGCTTTCATTGCAGCAAGTTGGATTAAAGATGGCATGCGAAAAACTTTCTCAAACTTGGCTGTAGGTTCTATCTCAAAAGGATATTGAAAGAATGTTACTTTGACATCATTGACTATAAGGTTCATCTGTTCAGCAACTCGACGTGTTACGACGTATTCAAAGGAAGATTTTAAGATTTTGTCAAGGTTTCGCTTATGGTAAATGTTTGAATACTTGAATAAATCAAAATCAATAGAGCGCCTATGCCCAAGATATAGAGCGATAGCCGTGCCACCAACAAGATAGTACTCACGTTGAAACTCCGACATCAAAGGAAGCAACTCTCTCTGCCGATTGTTGAAAATCTCGCTATGCATATTTCTGAAGAATCAATGAAAAGAAGTGGTAGATTTCAGGATAATAATTGGCTTTCTGCCTTCCAGTAGCAGCGAAGAACACCTCAGCCACGCGCTTGCCGCCAAGTGTCTCCACAAGCTCACGACAATCATCAAGAGTACCGTCGTTAAGAATACGTTCCACAAGAAGCGCATCACTTATGTAATGCTTCTGCTCATCGGGTGTATACCAAAATAGAGCACTATGCTTTTCTATGATTTGTTCTCGAGACATTTCCTATTTTTTTATTTGCAAATATACAAAAAAACACTTTATACGGCAATGCTTTTCCAAAAAAATCCTCAATACAACAATAAATTAATTTTCTTCTTTAGGTTGTTGATAATGCCGTTGTTTTGATTTTTAATTAGTTTATTATCAGAAAAACAATTAGTTCTAATTGGTTTAATTAGTGTGATTATATTCTTTAAAGTTGACTCAATTTCCTAAAAATATGTTGTAAACTGCTGTCACGTCGGCAGCGGTGATGTCGCCGTCGCCAGTTTGGTCGCCGTTGACGAGGTGAGTGGTGTCGTTGTTAAGCAGGAAGTCGTAGAGCGCTGTCACGTCGGCGGCTGTGACGGTGCCGTCGCCGTTCACGTCACCTGGCAGGGCCGAGGCGATGGG
>CALAVD010000275.1 GCA_937892085.1 uncultured Prevotellaceae bacterium | reverse complement strand
GAAAAGAAACAAAAACGGCCAAGAACCCATCTCACATTTTAATTAATTTATAGAACCCACCTTTATTAATCTAAAAAACAATTTCAGTGTCTACTTTGAAGGTCTGGTACAAATAAAGTGGGAATTATGTGATTCTTTTGGCCTAAAAAGTGGGAATTATGTGATTTTTTGCTTAAATTTGCATCGAATTATGTGAAACAATCAATGATTATGCTTAAGCGAAAGATAGATAACATATTGATTAACTGGAAAAAGAGAGCTAATCACAAACCTTTGATTGTAAAGGGAGCACGTCAAGTTGGCAAAACCATGTCAATTCGCCATTTTGCGAAGCAAAACTACAAGCATGTTGTTGAAATCAATTTTGCTCTTGAAGAAGAATATTGCAGTATTTTTGATGATGGCTTTAATGTTGATGCTATTATCAAGAATATCACTCTCATTAATCCTCATATCAATTTTGTGCCTGGTGAGACGTTGATTTTCTTCGACGAGCTTCAGGTGTGCCCAAGTTGCGCTACAAGTCTGAAGCCATTCAAGATTGATGGCCGTTACGACATCATTTGTTCTGGCTCGTTAATGGGTGTTTATTATCAGCAAATTGAGTCGAACAGTGTGGGTTATAAAGAAGACGTGCTTATGCACTCTATGGATTTTGAGGAATTCCTGTGGGCTTGTGGCTATGACGACACTCTAATTGACGAGCTTTTCAATCACATGCTTCAGGTAAAGCCACTATCAAAGCTTATGATGAACCAGCTTACCATCCTGTTTCGAGATTATATGGTGCTTGGCGGCATGCCCGAAGTAGTTGACACCTTTGTCACACAAAAGAATTTTGCTGGAACTTTGTCATTGCAGCAACAGTTGCATCTCGACTATGAAGAAGATATCACCAAGTATGCCGTGGGGATGGAGAAAGGTAAAGTCCTTGCCGTTTACCGTCACATTTCGACATTTTTAGCGCGAGAAAACAAGCGGTTCCAGGTCACAAAAATTGCGCATGGCGCTCGTAACAGAGAGTACGTTGGAGCTGTGGAATGGCTTAATAGCGCTGGCATCATCAACGTGTGCTATTGTCTGCATGAGTTGGCATTGCCATTAAAAGGTAACTACACTCCGGCACTTTATAAGATATATTATCGTGACACAGGCATGCTCATTTCCTCGCTTGATGAGGAAGCGCAAGAAGACTTGCGCCAAAACAAGAATTTTGCTACCTACAAAGGAGCAATCTTTGAGAATATTGTTGCCGACATGCTTGTCAAGCAAGGATATGACTTGTATTACTATCGCAACGACAAACTGTCGATTGAGATGGATTTCTTTGTGCGCAGTGCTAATCTCCTATGGCCTATAGAGGTGAAGGCAAGCAACACCGCAACTGCATCACTCAAAAAACTCACTGGCAGCACAGCTAAAGGACATGATATTAATCATGGCATCAAACTTTGCTCGGCAAACATAGGCTTTAACGGTAAATTTTACACCTTCCCCTATTTTCTTACATTCCTACTAAGACGCTGGTTAAGAGAGCAGAATTGAAAAAAGATTGACACGTGTCATTAAGATAATAGAACATGGCAATACTCCCGCCGCCGCTTCAAGCAAGAAACCAAGCGCGAGCTGGATTAATGCATAATGCTCAAAAAAAACAATCATCGGCCTCGCTGTTGCGGGTCGATGATTTTAGTTTAGAGTCTCGTGAGGCAGGAGCCTCATTGAGATGATGTCTTTAGTTTTCTTCGCTTTTGGGAGCTGCCACCACGTTAATGTAGGTGTGGCCAGCTCGGCGCTGGAACTCTACGGTTCCGTCAACGAGTGCATAGAGGGTGTGATCCTTGCCCATGCCAACGTTCTCACCAGGGCGGTTAACAGTACCACGCTGACGGCGGATGATGTTACCTGCCTTTGCGAATTGCCCACCAAAAAGTTTCACTCCGAGTCGCTTGCTGTGCGACTCACGTCCGTTCTTCGAACTACCTACACCTTTTTTATGTGCCATAATGAAATAGTTTTTAGGGGTTAAGCAATTACATCTTTAATCACGAGCTCGGTGAAGTACTGGCGGTGACCGTTCAAGCGGCGATAGCCTTTGCGGCGTTTCTTCTTGAAGACAATCACGTGCTCTCCCTTAACGAGAGGTTGCTTAACTTCACACACTACTTTTGCGCCTTCAACGGTAGGCGCGCCAACTGTGATGGCACCGTCGGCATCCACGAGGAGGACCTTGCTGAATTCTACTGCATCGCCCTCGTTCTTCTCGTCGCCGAGATAGTGAACAAACAATTTCTTGCCGGCCTCGGCTTTGAACTGCTGTCCCTGAATTTCTACAATTGCGTACATTTAATTAATTGTATTTAAGAGGGATTACCTCTTGTTAACCCGTGCGGCGGTCTCAATCTCGTGAGACACTTAGTAGAGCCTTTCGGAAAATCGGTGCAAAGGTACTACAAAGTTTTGGAACTGCCAAAGGTAAAGTGAGGAAAAAAGTGCGTTTTCCAAAAAAAACGCACTTTTTATATGAATAAATGTGTTATTCAGAGGATTATTGCATATTCTGTTCGTCGGCGACAATCAGGGTTCCTGTGGTTGTGCCGCCGTAGGTTGTGCCGTTGTTGAATCTGCCAAAGAATGTGTAAACTCCTGCTGGCATACGTTTGCCGCTAATGGTGAGATCCCAGTCAAAAGGAAAATCACTTGTGGTCTTTTTCCATACTAAATAGCCTTTGGAGTCAAATACTTTGATTAAGACTGACGGTGTGAAGTTGAGGTCGGATTTGAAGTGGAACGTGGCTTTGTCCACTGCAGGCTCTTGCTCCACGGTGAGCTGTGGCTGCTGAGTGTTGCTCACCGAGAAGTTGAGCGTGTGCGAGGTCATGTTGCCTGCTATGTCATAGACGGTGAATTTCAAAGTGTGGTCACCTGGCTCAAGTTCCATGGGCATTTCCACGTTAAGACTCTTTCCCTCGTCACTAAGAGTGGCGTAAGCTTTCACGTTGTAGATGCTGGTTTTTCCCCCATCAATCTTGATATCCATGGAGTTGCCTATTGGTGAACTTTGATTGTTGAAGGCAAAGTCGTCGCTTGCTGTGATAAAGAGAGTGGATGATGGTGCCACTGTGTTGCACACTTCAAATTCTTGCTTGTCGTTGAAGTAGATAGCATTGATGGTGGGTGGGGTGTTGTCGTCCACTGTGAGAGAGTTTGTTGGGCTATATTTGCCTATAACGATTTTGTTGGAGCTTCCGCTCACCATGTCGTTGCTGTTGTCGCGGTGTGCATAAACCATCACTAATCCTGTTGAACCAGGGTTAAGGCTGTGGCGCGGCAAGATGGCTTTTCCTGTGAAAATGCCATTCTCCACTCTTCCGTTCACCGAGGTGAGCAACTGACGCGGATAGAAGATGTCTCGGCCGTTCCATGTGGTTTCCCTTCTTAAGTAGTCGTAAATTGTGAGTGTGGCGTCGCCACTGAAAGTGGCATCTACTTCTGAGCCGTTTTCGGTAAGCACTTGAGCTTCAACAGTGACTTGTTGCAAAGCACCGCTTGAGATGTTAGCATTGCCAACGGTCTTGCCATTGATTTTGGTGATTTTGAATAAAGGTTTAGGGTAATAAACCTTCATTGCTGGGTCACCGAGCAATGAGAACATCATCTTATTGGTAGCCGTAACGGTGCCAAACGAGAGCTTGCAGTTTTTGTAGGCTTCGCCTAAGGTAGGCATGTGGCCTGTGGTGTTGTAGCAGAAGAGGTTGCGAGTAAAAGCTTGGTTCAGAGCATCGTTGCCGCTGGCATAAGCTGCACGAGTGGCCGTCAGCATAGCTATGGCGCCTCCGTTAGGGTTGTGGAAGAAGATTTCCATGAGCCCCCTCTGCTTGTTTCCGTCATATCGTGCCACGTCGCAGCATGCAGTGGTAATGATGGGTAGATGCTGGTTGGAGGCTTTTCTTGTCTCATTGGATGTCCAAAGCCTCACTTCCTTAGTAAGGTAGGAAGGACTGGCGTGTCCAACGTAGGTCATGTAGAACTGGCCGTCTTCGAGTAGAGTGCTCATGCTCTTGCGTCCTTCAAGCAGGAATCCTGTGGCTGGGTCTTTTGGAAATTGGTTGACATACACCTTGTTGGTTGCAAACCCAATGTTGAGTTCGTTGGTGATTAGGTCAACGATTCCTTCGGCTTGACTCTCATGCAACCAGTATTCGTAGGAAGGATTGCCTGGAACTCCATAGGTGTAGTCGGCCACGAACAGTGCGTTGTTTCGCCAAGGTCCAAAATCAGGATTGTTGACGTAGTTAAGCAATTTTTCGACATCGCTCTCGGCTTCTTCGACCGAAGCACTTGGGATGAGTCCCACACCCTGTCGCAATAGCTCGCCTGGAGGGTTTGCTCCCGAGTTGTCGTCGAGGAACCCGAAGAAGTCATCGCTCACGTAGCTGTTGTTCTCGTCGTTGCTTACTATCGACTCATAGGTGAGAATGTGGCATGGGTTCTTGGAGAGCAGTTGCCGGTTGTCGTAGCTGCCGCCGCCAAACATGAGCAGATATTTAAACTTGCCACTGGTGTCACGGTCGTAGAACATCTTGTTCATCAAGCGAATGGCCATGACATCGGGGGTGCCGCTTGAGAACTCGTTGAAGATTTTTTGCTGGTCAACCACGTGCACCACCATGTTGTCGTTGTCGCGGTGCATCTGTGCCACGCGTTCGGCCTGTGGCATGAGATCCTCGCAAGTGACAATCACCATGTCGGGCACTGGCATACCATGAATGTTCTGATTTTCAACTACTTCATAGTCCGTGATCTTCTTCAGCTCTTTGGTGGGGTCAAAAGCGATGAATTGCGTGAAATCAATAGTGTAGAGCGGTGTAAAACCATTGATGCCATCTTTCTGGTTGATAGTGTAGTTCTTAGGATTTTGTGGGTTGTCGATGTTCCATATTTGTTTATTGGTGACGTTGCCTTCGAGGGCGATAATGTCGGCCGATGACACTTTTTCAAATCCCATGCGAAGCTGATTGTGAGGTGCACGTGTGAGAACATTGTTGTGATAGTAAGTGATAATGCAATAGTCAAGTCGCGACCAAATTATTTCTCCTGATGTGAGAATGCTAATTGTCACATCTCCCTCAGAGGGCATATTTCCAGTCTCGCTTCTGAAAGATGTGAATGGCGCCGCATAGTTGTAGAAGACATATTCGTTCTTAGAGCTGAAAATCTTGGATTTGCTGGTGTCAAACACCAAGCTTTCACCATTGACTTGGGCATTGACATAGGATATACTCTCGCTCTTGCAAACGGCGCATGGGTTCACTATGATTGCCGAGTCTTGACATAGCATGGGCAAAGAATAGGGGATGGTGATGACATTGTCGGTCATTTTCTCGCCAATAAAATCTTTTCCCGATTGTGACATCGAGATCTCCTCTACTTCGTGGTGGAAATAGTCGAGACTTGTGCTCCTCACATTGGAGCCCGTGATGCCGTAGGTTATGGTTGACGGCTGGATAGGAGTTTCTTCGTCGTTGTCGGTGATGAAATAATATCCCGCCGTAGCGCAGCTGTTGATTTTGCGCACGTAATGGGGGGTTGTCGTGGGTGTGTCGGCACTATATTGCACAGGTCCACAGGCGTAGAAGTAAATCTTGTTGTTGCCAGTTTTGTAAGGCACTTGCTTTAGGTCATCGGTGGTCTGGCCATCGAGGATTTCGCTAATGGGATGCCCACCAGTTCCCCAAATTGTCACTTTCTGTGGTTGTGCGAATCCCATGAGCCTCAACTCGTCAAAGGTTATCTCATACATACCATCTTCGGGAATTGCGATTTTTATCCATCTCCCTTTGTTGAGCTTAGATGTTGTGGCATAGTTCTTAGTGGGAAAAGCTACAGCAGTGTCGATGCCCGCAATAACAATGGCAATCACACAAATGATATCGAATAAAAGTCGTTTATTCATAATAATATGGATAGAAGTGTGTTTTAACTATATAATATACCTTATTAATTATAACGAGAAAAATATCCGTTTATTGTCATGGAAGTGAGAACCCTCTTTCTTATTAGAAAAGACTTGATGATGACGACAATAAAAAGCATTTCACGCTATTGCAGCGTGAAATGCTTTTTAGAGGGTATTGATGTTGTGATTACTCGAGGTTGCTGCGGGTGGGGTCGATGACGATGATGTGCCCTATCTCGGTGCCACCGTAGGCTTCGTTGCTTTTGTAGGTGCCGTAGAACTTATAGACACCTGCTGGCAGGCGGTTGCCAGTGTTGTCCTTGAGATCCCAAGTATATGGGAAGTTGGCGGTAGTGGTGCTCCACACGAGGTTGCCCACGCTGTCAAGGACCTTGATGACGACGTTGGGAGTGGTAGCGAGTGTGCTGGAAACATTGAATGTCGCCTCGGTCATTGCAGGCTCTTCCTCAACTGAGAGTTGAAGATTTGACTCGTTGCCCACGAGGAATGAGATTGTCTCGGTAGCCTTGTTTCCAGCCGCGTCATAAACTGTATATTGCAGTGTGTGTCGTCCTTCTTGCAGGTCCATGGGGAACTCTATGGCAAGAGACTTTCCTTCGTCTTGCATCGAGGAGTAGCTCTGGATAAAGGGGTAGGTAGTCTTTCCTCCGTCGAGCTTCAGGCTCATGGTGTTGCCTATCGCCAATGCCTGGTTGTTGAAGGAGTAGTCGTCGCTGGCACGTATGTAGAGTGTGCTGTTAGCAGGGATTAGCGATCCATTGGTGAAGCTCTGCTCGTCGTTGAAGTAGAACGCATCAATCACTGGTGGCATGTCGTCGTGAACAGTGAGAGGGTTGTCTTCGCTGTAGGTGTAGAGCTTGAGCATGTCGAATGATCCGTTGACCATCTCCTCGCTGTCGTCTTGGTGAGCATAAACCTTCACCGCACCGTAGTTGCCTGCCGAGAGGATGTAACGTGGCACGACTGCTGTGGCGTTGAAGATACCGTTCTCTACTCTTCCATTCACTTGAGTAAGCAGTTTTCTTGGGAAGTAAATGTCGCGAGTGATATCCACCCTGTTGACGCGCTTGGTGACGGTTTTCTCTAAGCTACGAAGGTCATAGATGGAGAGTGCGGCATCACCGTTGAAGTTGGTGTTGACAGTTGTGCCGTCGGGGTTATATACTTTGGCTTCTATTGTCACTTCCTGCATAGCACCCGAAGGGATTGGGGTTGTGCCTACATCAGTGCCATTGATTTTTGTGATTTTGAAGAATGGTTTTGGATAGTTCACCTTCAGAGCGGGGTCGCCCATGAGGAAGAACGACATCTTGTTGTTGTTGACCTTGGAATTTCCAAACGATTGCTTGCAGAGCATGTAGGCTTCACCCACGGTGGGCATATAGCCCTTGGTATTATAGCAGAACATGGCTCTCACAAAAGCCTGGTTTAGAGCATCGTTGTCGGTGGCATATACCGCACGTGCCGAGGTGACGATAGCAATGGCGCCGCCACCGGGCTTGTGGAACATGATCTCTACCAATCCACGCTGGTTGCTGTCATAACGTGCCACGTCACAGCAAGCTGTGGTGAGGATGGGCAGATGCTGATATTCCACATCGTTTGACTGTTCAGTAGTCCATAATTTCACATCTTTAGTGAGGTTGTTTGGTGTTCCGTGCCCCACATAGGTCATGAAATACTGACCATCAGAGAGTTTTGAAATTAACTCTTTGCGTGCCTCAAAAGCATAACCTGTGGTGGCATCGTTGGGGAACTGGCTGATATACACCTTGTTGGTCATCATTCCAGTGGCTAACTCGTCGGTGACGATGTTGCTGATGCCTTCGGCTTGGAAGGAGTGCAAGTCCTCGTCGTAGTCGTCGGCGGTGAGGATGAGATCATTTCTCCAAGCGCCGTAGTCGGGGTTGTTGACGTAGTTGAGCAGTTTGTCCACATCGCTCTGTGCCTCTTGGAGGGTGGCGCAGGGGATGCGTCCCACACCTAATCGCAGGTAGTCCTTGCCGAGCTCTATTCCCGAGTTGTCGTCGAGGATGCCAAAGAAGTCGTCGCACACATAGCTGTACTCCTCGTCGTTGCTGTTGGTAGCTTCGTAGGTGAGGATGGTGCACTCACGCTTGGCGTGTAGCTGGCGGTTGTCGTAGTTGCCGGCGCCAAACAACAGCAAGCTTTTGTATTTGTTCTTGTTGCGGTCGTAGAACATCTTGCTCATCATGCGAATGCCCATTGCGTCGGGGGTGCCACTCGAGAACTCGTTGAAGATTTTCTGCTGGTCGAGCACGTGCACTACCATGTTGTCGTTGTCACGGTGCATCTGCGCAATGCGTTCGGCTTGCGGCATGAGTTCCTCGCATGTGACGATTATCATGTTGGGGTCGGGCAGGCCATGTATGTTTTGGTTTTCTATCTCGGTGTAACCGGTGATAGATTTCAGGTCTTCAGCAGGATTGAATGCAATATATTGTCCCATGTTGGTGTCTTTGTTGGGAGCAAAGCCTGCAACGCCATTGTCGGTGGTTGTCATCACGCAATTGGTGGGACTATGGGGATTGTCGATATTCCACAGCTGACAATTTTGACTGTCGCCATCAATGGTGATGAGGTCTGATTTCGTCAGCTTGTTGAAACCCATGCGCAGCTGGTGGTCGTCTCTCCCCTCCAGCGTGTTGTTGTGGAAGTAGGTGATAGTGGCATAGTCGAGCCATGCGCTGTTTACAGTTCCCGACTCGCAATGGATCCACACATTGATAATGCCCTCTGTGGGCAGTGGTCCACCGTTTTTGGGTGTGTAAGCCGCATAGGGTGTCGCATAGTTGTAAGAGACAAACGAGTTGGCGGGCGCATAAATCTTGGCCTCGGTATTCTTGAAGCTGAGTGTGTCGCCGTTGAATTTGCTGTAGATGTAGGAACTTGACGTCACCTTAGCTCCAGCACACACGCTCACAACCAGCATAGTGTCGGTGTAGAGTGTTGGGATAGAGTAAGGCAGTTCTAATTTTGCATTAACCATTGTTTCTCCCAACATACCTTTTCCTGACTCGGCTGGAGAGATGAGATCTACTTCGTGGTGCCAGTAGTCAAGGCTCTTTGACCTGTTAACAGGGTCAGTGATATTGACGCTGTTGACTGTTGTTGGCTCCAGGCGGTTAGCGCCACTGCCATCGGTGAGGAAGTAGTAGCCTTTTGTGGAGTAGCTGTTAAACTCCCTTATGTAGTGGGGAGTGGTGGTTGGAGTGGCGAGAGTGAATTGCGTGGTACCACAACCATAGAAGCAGATTTTGTTGTCGTAAATCTTACTTGGCACTTGCTCGAGGTCATCGACTTGTGAGCCGTCGAGCACTTCGCTGATGGGATATCCTCCCAATCCATAGATTTTTACAGCTTCGGGATTGCTGAAGCCCATTTGTGCCAGTTCGTCGAAAGTGAGCTGATACATGCCGCTTTCTGGAATCTCGATTTTTACCCATTTGCCACTTGACAGCTTCGAAGTCCTGGTGTAGTTG
>CALAVD010000274.1 GCA_937892085.1 uncultured Prevotellaceae bacterium | reverse complement strand
GCATCGCCAAACCCATAGGTATGCAGATGGTCACCGGCGGACCCACAAGCCAATGGGTGAACATGGCGTTTGTGTTCCAGAAGGCCATCGACAGTGCCCGCAAGTGCATCTACATCCAGACGCCCTATTTCCTGCCTAGCGACTCGCTGCTCAAGTCGCTGCAAGTGGCAGCGCTTAGCAAGGTTGACGTGCGCCTGATGATACCTCGCAAGCCCGACAGCCTGCTACTGCGCTATGCGTCCTACTCCTATGTGAAGCAGTGCCTCGATGCCGGCATCAAGATCTATTTCTACGAGCCTGGCATGCTTCACTCCAAGGTGGTGGTGATTGATGACGACTTTGTGACTACCGGCAGCACCAATTTCGACTTCCGCAGCTTTGAGCACAACTTCGAGAGCAATGTGCTGCTCTACAGCGAGGACTTCAACAAGCGCATGAAAGATGTGATGCTCCATGACATGAAACAATGCACCCGCATCAGCCCTCGCCACTGGCGCAAGCGCCCAGTGTGGCAAAAAGCCGTGGAAAGCGTGGTGCGCCTTTTCGGACCCTTATTGTAATGCAGAATGCACAATGCACAATGCACAATGCAGAATGCACAATGCACAATGCAGAATGCACAATGCACAATGCACAATGCAGAATGCACGACAACACAACTCAAATCTATTTGCTTGTTTGCTTGTTAACTTGTCGGCTGCTCTTATCTACTCCTGAATCGTCTCGGCTGGGAGTTTTTCATGTCGCGCCATAGCAGCAATACGAGCAAGACGATTCCCAGCAGGCTTAGCCACACACCTGTCTTCAAGCCTTTGGGATAATAGCTTACAGAAATAGAGTGCTTGCCTTCAGGCGCTTTAATTGCCATCATGCACAAGTTTGCTTTATAGATGGGAGTTTCTATGCCATCGATTGATGCTGTGAACCCTTCAGAATAAGGCACGCTGAAGAAAATAACCTTAGTGGCTGGCAATGTGACCTTCGCTTCAAAGCCTCGACTGTTTCCTTGAAAAGAGGTTGCCACACATTGTTGCCGGCTTGCCACAGCATCAGCCAAGTTGCTCGTGGCTTGCGCATCGCCATGCGTGAGCCCGTCGCTCATCTTCTCCACTTCGGCATCCTCGAGCACCACATGGCCCAGCATAACCAGCGGCAGGTTGATAGTAGTGTCGCCCATCAGCTTGTCAAACTCACTGCGAGTGAGGTAACTGTCGTAAGCAAAGCCCATCGGTATAAAATGCTCCGCTTCACGCTTCTCCATATTGCCCACCGAGTCGATGTCATAAATCGTTTTAACCGAGAGCAATGCGTCAAACTCGTCTTGATGAACATTAGCTCGTAGCTTGTTATTAGCCCAAAAGTCGCGCATCACGGTCTTGAAAAGACTGTCAACGCCGGCAGTAATCACAGAGTGATACCCTTCTACGCTGGCCTGGTTGCGCAACATTCCGGCATTATAGACAAGGAAGCTATTGCCACCCCTGAAGTCGGCCCGACATGTCACATCGCCGCACCCATATTTTACATTATTCTTCAGGCCATCATACCAAATCGAGTCGGCTCTCAAATTTAGAAGGAACAGCCACATCTGCGCCACAACACACACCAACACAACCACCTTTAGAAAGCGTAATGACAACTTGCCTCTGGACCAAAGCACTAATGCGGCAATGCCAGCAAAGAATAGCGCAATAAGAGCGACAAAACGAATACCTGGAAAATGCAGCCCATTACCTATCAGAGCATTGCCAACAAACATCAGAACTATGATAGAAGCCAGCACAGCGTAGCACCACACTCCCCTCTTAACATCTTTCTCCTCGTCGAGTTGACGAACTGAGCAAAGCACAACAATCAATGCGAGAGCGTAGGCCCAGCGGGTGTATAAAGGGTCAGTAAATAGAGTGAAGATGCCGTTTAAAGGAGTGAGATACAGCAACAAGAAGGTAACGAGCAACGCAGCAAGCCAGTTGCGATGGTGCCACGCATAAATCAACGCCAGCGACAGACCAAACACCGCAATACATGCCTCGTTGCTATAGGACGCCGAGCCTGCGGGGACAAACGCGGTAGTGCCCTCCACAACCTTTGGCATGAACATAGTGCGCAAGCGCTCAAGCAGGTTGAGCATTGCAGTAGTATCGAAGGCACTTTGCGCGTCGGCACGGGTGGTAATCAGCATCTGGTTATACACCGGCAACAACAGGAAGGAGCACATCACAATGCCCACAAGCACCGCACCTAAGCCCTTCAGCATCACCTTTACACCAAAATCCACTTCTCCTGAGAAGCCCCTAAAAATCACATAAATAAATACTGCGATGAACGACCCTATAGCGAAGTAAAAGTTCACAAATGTGACAACAAAAGATGCTAATGCCACACACGTCATCCCCCATCGCTCGTGACGCAATAGCATTTCAACGGCAATGAGCAGCAGTAAAAATGCTATTATTGGCTCATAAAAGTGGTAATAGTAGAGGGATGCGATGCCGAATGAGGAGAAGCTGAAAAGATAAGCGCCGAAAACCGAATTTTGACGACTAACACCCATCTTGCGGAGATAACGCCACGACAGCCACCCCATGCACAAAAACTTGAGCACGAGGGTTATAGCGAGCCCTAATTCAAGCATTGATTCAGGAAACAGACAGTTAATCCACACAAAAGGGCTGGTGAGCGTGTAAAATGAGTAAGACCCTATGAAATCACTACCCAAATAGGTGTTCCACGACCACCACGGAGCACCAGTGGCAAGCATACGCTTGGTTTCAAGGATAAACGGCAGCTCTTGATGCAAAAAGTCACTCGAGATCCACAAGTCTCCCCTAAGAAACATCACTGGCAGCAGAGCCAGCGCAAGAGTAGCGAGTATCAAAAACAGCAGCTTCCGCATAATGGTTGTCAAACAATTACAAACAATTATTTTTATTGAAAACAATTGTGCATTATGAATTGTGCATTATGAATTGTGCATTGATTAAAGTCCCACTTTTTTATCAACATTATATCGCGGGCGGTTCTTTACCTCAGTATATATCTTGCCTACATACTCGCCGATGACACCCAGACCAATAAGAACGAATGCCCCAACAAGCCACACCGACAAGAACAGCGAGGGCCAACCTGAAACAGAGCGCCCCATGAAATAGGCAGTGAGAACATATATGAGCATCAACAATGCGATGATGAGAAACAACACTCCCATCATGAACACCAAGCGCACAGGTTTTACGCTAAACGAGGTGATACCGTCTATTGCGAAGTTCAGCATTTTGCGCAGTGGGTATTTGCTCTCGCCGGCAATGCGGGCCGAGCGGTCGTAATACACGCAGTCGGTCTTGTAACCAAGCTTAGTGACGATGCCGCGGATGAACAAGTTGCGCTCCTTATAATCAAGTAACGCCAGCATAGCGCGGCGGCTCATCAAGCGATAATCGGCATGGTTCTCTATCGTTGACACGCCAAGCCGCTTCATCAAGCCATAGAACAGATTGGCGGTCGTGCGCTTGAACCATGTGTCGCTCTTGCGCTCTTTGCGCACGCCAAACACAATGTCGCAACCGTCTTTGTAGCGTTCTACCATCTGAGGAATAACGTTGATGTCGTCTTGCAAATCGGCATCGATACTCACCGCAATGTCGCAATGCTCCACTGCCGCTGCAAGCCCCGCCATCAGCGCATTCTGGTGACCGCTATTGCACGCCAACTTCACGCCAGCCACAAGGCTACTCTCCTCCGACAGCTTCTCGATAATTTCCCAAGTGCCATCGCGGGAACCATCATCAACATACAGCAGCTTGCTTGCCTGTGCCACACATCCACGCTCCACCATGCCATCAACAAGCTTTGACAACTGCACATGAGATTGAGGCAACGCTTCCTCCTCGTTAAAACAAGGCACCACGATATAGAGTATTGGTTTGACTTTTTCCATTTTCTTGCTCTTAAAACCACAAAATTACAAAAAAACTTGTTACTCGGCACTCAAAAGCTCCAAAAATATCTTACAAAAAACGTAAAAACGCACTTTATCGTGTTTTCAAAGTGAAAAATAACTTAAAACAAGGTTTTAATAATAATAAATAAATAATATTTTGTACCTTTGCAGTCGTTTTTAGAGAACTACTTAATGACGCAGATTTT
>CALAVD010000273.1 GCA_937892085.1 uncultured Prevotellaceae bacterium | reverse complement strand
TTCAAAACCTAAAGACGATGCTGGCAGCAATTTCTCTATATGGTCAATGAATCGATATTATATTAACTACCTATTGATATTGTCTGATGGAGCTAAATTGTTTGGCAGAGTGACAGATTATAAGCCAATTAATACTACAGAGCGACTTAAGACCCAGCAAATCATCTATTATGGTGCGCCGGGAACTGGGAAGTCGCACGCTATTGAGGTCGCAACCGAAGGGCAAGATGTGATACGCACTACTTTCCACCCTGATAGCGACTATTCAACCTTTGTAGGAGCCTACAAGCCAACGACAAAAGAAATTCCCATGCGCGATGTAACCGGCAAGGTCATCATTGAGAACGGTAAGCAGGTAACAGAGAACCGCATCGTCTATGAGTTCGTGAGCCAAGCGTTCCTGCAAGCCTACGTGGGAGCATGGGAAAAGTATGCCGCAAATGGTGACAGTCCGCAAACGCAGTACCTCGTGATTGAGGAAATCAACCGTGGCAACTGCGCCCAAATCTTCGGCGACCTATTCCAACTACTTGACCGCAACGCTGCGGGCTTCTCGGAATATCCCATCAAGGCAGATGCGGACATGAAGAAACAGTTGAACCGCCTTCTCGCCGGACTGACCATCGAGAATGCCGACAGTATCAATGCACTCTATAAAGGCAAAGACGTGGTAGACCAAGTGCTTGAGGGCGACATCCTGCTCCTGCCAAGCAACTTGTTTATTTGGGCAACCATGAACACGAGCGACCAGTCGCTATTTCCCATCGACAGCGCATTCAAGCGTCGCTGGGATTGGCGTTATGTGCGCATCGACGACGCACATAAGGGATGGAAGATTCAAGCCCAAGCCAAGGAATATGACTGGTGGGATTTCTTGGAAAAAATCAACAAACTCATTGGCGACACTACAAGCAGCGAAGACAAGAAGCTTGGCTATTTCTTCTGCAAGACCACCGACGGCATCATCAGTGCCGAGACCTTCGTTAGCAAAGTCATCTTCTACCTTTGGAACGACGTGTTCAAGGACTACGAGTTTGAGGGCGACATATTCGTGGACGAAGATAAGACCTCGAAACTGAGTTTCGACAAGTTCTACATCACCGATGCCGCCGGGCAAACCGTTGTCAACGAGGCAAAGGTTGATGTGTTCTTGACCAACCTTAAAGTAAACTTTGATGGGGATAATATGCCGAATGAAAACGGCGAGGAGATAGATGAAGATAACGTGAACGACAACCACCATGAATGAAAATAACAACATATCATGCCCCAAATGCAAGTCGCAGAACGTGCAGCTTGAAGGGGGCGTGTACCGCTGCATGGATTGTGGTTGCCATTGGCAGCTTAACGATGCGTCCCCGACAACGCCCCGGCAACTGACAATCAGGAACAGCACCGCCGAGTTCTTGATTTTTCAGGCTCAAAGTCAAGCCAGCGGCGTTGAGGTGATGTATCACGATGAGACTATATGGTGTACACAAGAGGCAATGGCTGCGTTATTTGGCAAGAGCCGCTCAACAATAACCGAGCATTTGCAGAATATCTTTAACGAAGGTGAATTGCAGCAAGATTCAGTATGTCGGAAATTCCGACGAACTGCCTCAGATGGTAAAGAATACAATACTCAATTCTATAATCTTGATGCCATCATATCTGTGGGCTATCGTGTCAATTCTACCCGTGCAACTCAGTTCCGACAATGGGCAACGGCTGTGCTGCGGCAGTTTGCCATCCGTGGATATGTGATTGACAAGAAACGCATGGAGAACGGAACATTCCTCACTGTTGACTACTTCGAGCACCTGCTTGCCGAGATACGGGAAATACGTATGAGTGAGCGCAGGTTATATCAGAAGGTGACCGATCTTTACGCTACATCAATCGACTATAACAAGAATGCTCCGACAACTCGTAGATTCTTTGCGATGGTGCAAAATAAACTACATTATGCTATTCATGGACATACTGCTGCAGAACTGATTGTCGATAGAGCAAATGCTGAAAAAGAACACATGGGATTGACAACATGGGAAAAAGCCCCTACAGGCAAAATCGTCAAGACCGATGTCTCTATTGCTAAAAACTATCTTAAAGGTCAAGAGTTGGAAAGTCTTGGGCGTATTGTGAACGCTTTTCTTGACTTGGCGGAAGAGCGTGCTAAACGTCATATACCAATGACGATGGAAGATTGGGCTAACTACATCGACAAGTTCTTGTTGATGGACGACCGTCCGTTGCTAATTGACAGTGGTTCTGTATCGGCAGAAAAGGCTAAACTATTCGCTGAAGCGGAATTTGAAAAGTATCGTATTGTTCAAGACCGGCTTTTCAAGTCGGATTTTGATAAAGAAATAGAAGGCTTATTGGGAGATTAATTATGCTTAAGAATGAGAATCCTAATTGAAGAATATAGATACGACGTTGCAACAGTGAAAGACGTTCTTCAAGGCATTGATGCGCTTGAAAGCATCGAGGGTAAAGTGTCTATTCACTATGTGGGGTATTATTACAATACCTTTCTTCGCGACTGCGTATTTATACTTCCAAAGGTACTGCTTAAGGATGTTAATGGGCAAGAACTCGTTTTCGGCAAGTACCGACCCGAAACAATTACTAATCTTGATGAATACAACCCATTAGATAAAGCTGAACGTGATTTTCTTTACAAATTTTCAGTTTGGATTTATCGTGCCATCTCAGTTTACAAGAACAGTAAAGATTGCGACAGTGACATCGTTTATCACAATACAATGATAGCCCAGCTAGGTCGTGGCCGTCGCCGACTGAGCAACACCTATCTTGACATCTTGCTGCAACTGCTGCAGTTCAACCGTGACAACCAGGATTTTTTCTTCTTCATACTGAAGAACCTGCATTCAGGTTTGAACAAGATAAACTGGACGCGCACTATCAGCCGTGAAACAGCCATCGTGCAGGACAACAGCCCGATTTATCTCAACCCCATCAACAAGAAACGTCAAATCAACTTTGATGAGGAATTGCTTGTCATCTTCTTCTCGATACTCAATCACATCAGCGTGCGCTACGGCTTCACAGCCGAGATTAACTGCAACTTCGAGCTGATTAAGGGAAAACGCTTTGAGAACTATCTCAAGGGCTACGGCTTGACACGGCTTCGCCAAATCAAGTATAAATACTTCAGCGACAAGGCTCTTGAGCTGTGGCGACTGTGCTACGCTTTCTTCGATGAGTCACGTCAAGTGTTTATCAACACGGCGAAGAAAGAATACCTGCTCGTCAAGAACTTCTACATCGTCTTCGAGGCCATCATTGACGAGCTCATTGGCGACACGCCCTTGCCCGACGGCATGGACAAGAAGCAAGATGATGGCAAGATTGTCGACCACTTGTTCACCGCCAAGAGCCTGATTGAGGGCGACACAAGCAATACTTACTACATCGGCGACTCGAAGTATTACAAGATGGGGCATGAATTGGGCAAGGAGTCCATCTACAAGCAATACACATACGCCCGCAATGTCATCCAGTGGAACCTTGACTTGTTCAACGACCCGAACAGTCCGAATCCGAAAGTCAAGCTGCGTGACGACGTGACCGAGGGGTATAACATCATCCCCAACTTCTTCGTGTCGGCAAAGATGAACGAGCACTTTGACTATACAAGCGACGACATCGAGAAAACCGACCGCAAGCACAACCGGCACCGTCAGACGCACTTTAGCAACCGCTTGTTCGATCGCGACACGCTGCTGCTGTTCCACTACGATGTGAATTTCCTATTCGTTCTGGCTCTTTATGCTCGAAACAACACTGGTCAGAAGATGGCATGGAAAGCCAAAATGCGTGACCGTTTCCGCCAGGAAATTCAAGATTGGCTACAAGACGACTACCAATTCTACGCCATGCGTGCCAAGCAAGGCGTGAACGCTAAAGAGTATTTTGAGACCCATTTCCGGGATATTCTCGGAAAGGCCTTCACACCATACATTGACGAAGAAATCTATTCACTCGCGCTCGACAAGACGGACGAGGCCGACAATCAAGCCCTATTGAGCGAATTGAGGAAGTATTTCTTCGTCGAAGAATGTCATCTCGGTGAGAACCCCAGCGAGGTGTTGAGCGCAACCACTGCCGGCACACAAGCCGTTGTGAACCTGCCCAATAAGGACGGCGTTCTTATGGTAATGATGGAGAACTATGAGAGCAAGAGTAGTAGCTTCCTCGTTAATGGGAAGATTGCCATTGGCATAAAATATACCCTTGACACGATGGAAATTGTAGAGAACCTCGACAGTATTTCCTACATCCTGTTCCACCATCGTAGCAACGAGGGACAACACCTTTTCCAGTTAAAAGGCAAATGTGTTGTTAAACCTGAGACCGAAATCGAAGACGACAGATACAAGAATGTGAAAACAACGCAGATGTTTGTCATTGCCGACATTGAGCCAACCGAACTTGACAGCTCACGGCTTAACAGTAAAGTTAAGCCGTACACGCGCGAGACCCGCTATGATGCTCAATTCGCCAGGCTTGGAGAATTATTTTAACATTTACGTACAGCAATGATATACTACAAAAACATGTGGCAATACTATTTCTAAATGTTTTAAAGCGTTTACTATAGAATATTAATCCTTAATTCCGCAGCACTTTAGTTTAACTTTCTTTAGGTGGGTTCTATAAATTAATAAAATGTTGAGATGGGTTCTTGGCTGTTTTT
>CALAVD010000272.1 GCA_937892085.1 uncultured Prevotellaceae bacterium | reverse complement strand
GCAATCGTGCCATAGCGATAGAGCGAAGACAGCAGTCCAAAACAGTCAATAATCATACAATCCAATTGCGAAGTGCTGTCATCACGCTTGAGCTGTGTGTATCGCGCCACAGGTCGCTTGATGCGAGCCATCATTGCCTCAAGACGGTTTTCGTCAAACTCATGGGGAGCAATTATAAGTTTCATCTCGGGATGAGAGTTAAAATAGGGAATGACGATATCCTCATCGGGCTGCCACGAGCTGCCCATCACCAGCACATTCTTGCAGCCCTCCACCATCTGCGCTATGGCTGGAAACTCACGGGCTTGCGCCTTGATTTGCACCACGCGGTCGAGACGTGTGTCGCCACACACCGTAACATTCTCCACGCCAATGCCGCGCAGCAGCTCACGCGACTCCTCGTCTTGAACGTAGAGGTGAGTGAAGCAACCCAGCATCTTGCGGAACATTCCACCCCAGGGTTTAAAGAACGACTGGCTATGCCTGAAGATTGACGAAATAATATAGGTGGGCACGTTGCGACGCTTGAGTTCGCTCAAATAATTCCCCCAGAACTCGTACTTGATGAAAATCGCCATCTTGGGCTTCACCACGTCGAGGAATTCCTTGACACGTCGAGGGGTATCAACCGGCAGATAGCACACGGCATCGACTTTATCGTAGTTCTTGCGCACCTCGTAGCCACTGGGAGAGTAGAATGAGAGTAGTATCTTGGCATCGGGCTGTTTCTCACGGATTTTCTCAATGAGTGGCCTGCCCTGCTCAAACTCGCCAAGCGATGCCGCATGAACCCAAATGTAGCCGCCATCAGGGTCGAGAGTCTCTTTAAGATAAGAGGTGGCGCAAGCTTGCCCCTGCACTGTGAGACGTGCTTTGCGGTGCCAGGGAGAAGCAAGACGCATCCCCAAGCCAGTGGCAGCCATAGCGATATTATATAGCAAATTCATTTACAAGTAGAATAATTTAGAACTGTGGTGGCAGTGGAGAGTAATAATCGTGTCGCTCCTTCTTTTTATATTTTCCCCATAAGCTACGGTCGAGATAGAAACGCACAGCAATCTGCTGCCAGAAAGCAGAGGTCTTATCAGTCGCATGAAACGACAATTGCGCCTGAATGTTAAGATAGTCGGTTTTAAAAAATGTGGCTGCGACCATTGTGCGGCTATAAAACTTGTCACGAAAGAAATTTTGTCCCTGATAAAGCAGAGAGCCATATTTTTCGTAGAGAGGCATCTGTTGTTTGCCAGCATAAATATTCTGCGCCACAGTGAGCCATTTCCAGTTTCCAATAACGCCACCAAAGAAACCAGCTTGAGTGAGCCACTTGTTCTCGGCAACACGATCACGGTCACATGACAGCAACAGACCAGCCTCAACCGCAATTGAGGCATTGCGCCACCAGTGTGAGTACATAACTCGTGGATAAGTGATAAAATTATCCACTACACCTTCCCCTTCGGGTCGCGCGCCACTTCTTGCCAAGTGATTATAGGCAATTGTCGATGCCACGACTATGTAATTATCACCAACATTAGTAGTGTGTAAGTTTCGCCAGCCTATATCAGCAATCACCATGAAAGCTTCACGGCGCTTATTGGTCATGATTTGCCGCCAATCAAGCATTGCACTGACTAAAAAATGCGGTTTAAAGAGTGCTATTGAGAGTCCATTTACATTGGGGCTCATGCGATTTATAGAGTCACTGCACAAGTAAATGGGCATTGAGGGTCGTTCGTTAGGAATCATGCCTATCTTGAAGTTCAACCCCTTCTCACTGTTTTTGTACTGATAGTAGAGAGCTGGAACAACCTTGTAGCCATGCATGCGATCGTTCATTGGCTGGTACCAAGTCACTCCACCCATGATGCGATGGCGAGTGCTGTCCATCGAAACACCAATCAATGGAGTGATGCGTGTGAAGATATTAGTCTCGCCAGGAGTCTCGCTTCGCTCGACTTCTGAGTTTTTGAATACAGCGTTCATATCTACACTCCACTCAAGCTCCTGCGCACCGACAACAGCCAACGACATCACAGCAATCAATATGACTGCAAGCCTTTTAAGCATGAGTTACTCCACTATCGGTTTTATGTTTTCGATTCCTCGCTCAATGCGGGCGATTATCTCGTCCTTGCCCATTAGCTCGGCGATGTCAAACATGTGTGGACCCTTGCACTCGCCCACCACAGTGAGGCGGAAGGCGTTCATCACGTTGCCCATGTGAAGCTCGTTGTCCTTAATCCACCCGAGCACTATTTCCTCGGCATTGGCACTGGTCATGTCATCAATACCCTTAATTACTTCTATGAGGCGACGCATAGTCTCGGGAGTATCCTCTTTCCAGCGTTTTT
>CALAVD010000271.1 GCA_937892085.1 uncultured Prevotellaceae bacterium | reverse complement strand
TAAATCAAAAACACCTCAAGTTAATTTATAGAACCCACCTTAATTAACATGAAATTATGAAAATCCAATATGCCAGTGACTTGCATCTGGAATTTAAGGAAAACACCCGCTACCTCAACGAGCATCCTCTTGAGGTGGCGGGCGACATCTTAGTGCTTGCGGGCGACATTTTGCTCTTTGGCGAGAAGCTGATGAGCGAGCACCCCTTCTGGGACTGGTGCAGCGACCACTTCACTCACACATTCATTGTGCCAGGCAACCACGAGTATTACAACCGTGTGGATGTGCTTGCCACTCTATCCAATTTCACCTATCCGCTGCGCAAGAATGTGACCTACGTCAACAACCGCAGCATCACGTTAGGCGACACCGAGCTGTTTTTCACCACCTTGTGGTCACGCATCAGCGATGATGCGCTCGCCGCGGTGCAGATGGGCATGAACGACTGCCACCGCATCGCCTACGGCGACCACATCCTGCTCGCCACCGACTATGCCCGCGCTCACGACAAGTGCCTCACTTGGCTCAAAGACGCGCTCGGCAAGTCCACAGCCCTGCACAAAGTGGTGGTCACGCATCACTGCCCCATCGTTGCCGAAGACCCGAGGTATGCCGATAATGGTCTGTCATCGGCATTCGTCGTTGACCTCGAGGACTTCATCAAGCAGAGCGACATCGACTACTGGATCTTCGGGCACACCCACTGGAACGCCAAGCGAGGCACCCGATTGGGAAACACCACACTACTAACCAATCAAATGGGCTATCTCACCCACGGTGGCGAAGAAGGCTTCACCCTCAACGAGATAATCAATCTCGCCTAAAGTGCAAAAAGCACACCACACTTCAGCTTTTCATCATCTCGGTTATATCAAACAACTATCACAACTTTTTTCAACAACCTAAACAAAAAAAGTTGTGTTAGTTGTATTATGTTGTTTGATAATGGCTCTGTTTTGGTTGTTTGAGAAAACAGAGACATCGCCGAAGGTCGCATTTAAACCGCATTTAAACCGCATTTAATGCTGTTGAAGCAAAGATTTTGGAAAAAAATTTGTCAGTAAGAAAAAAAGTTGTACCTTTGCAGCCGGGTAAGTCCTACACGGCCAGCTCCCTGCCAATCCCCCAGGTCTTGACCGAAGCAAGGGTAACAGGTTGTAGCGGCGCGATGTAGTCTTCTTACCCTTTTTTTGTTAGCACAAAATGAGACCTGGAGGGAAGACCCCGGGTCTCATTTATTTCTCTGTGCGTCGTGAAAGAACAGAAACCTCGTTTGTGGCAGCATCATAGAATGGGATGCCACGTCTCATTTCATAAGCGAATGACGACGCAGCTCACTGATGGTGATGGCGGCGGCGATGCCTACGTTTAGGCTCTCGCTTTTGGCGCCCTTGCGTAGCATAGCGGGGATGTGAAGGCGCCGAGTGACATGCTCAGCCACCTTTGGGCTTATGCCCTGACCCTCGTTGCCGAAGATGACGAAAGCTCCACTCTCGGGCAGCGTGGCATTGTAAATGTTGTCGCCATCGAGGAAAGTCCCCATCACGGGCATGTCGCTGTAGTCGTCGAGGAACAAGTCGAGGTCGCAGTAATGCACCTTCACGCGGCTGATGGCCCCCATGGTAGCCTGCACCACCTTGTGATTATAGACATCTACCGTTGATTTGCTTGCAAAAATATTTTTGATGCCAAACCAGTCGGCGAGTCGCATAATGGTTCCTAAGTTGCCTGGGTCCTGGATGTTGTCAAGCACAATGTTGAGTCCTGATCGCACCTCATCGTCGGTATAATCAACTTTTGGCACCTCATAGATTGCCATCACATCGCTGGGCGTGGTGAACTGCGACATGCGCGCCATCTGGCTCTTGTGGGCGAGCACCAGTTTGGGATAGTGCTCGGCTGTCCCTTGCTGTTCATACCACGCTTTTGTGGCGATGAGGTAGCGACAGTTGAACGCATTCCATGTGTCACGCACGCATTTCCAGCCTTCGGCGACAAAGAGCCCTTCCTTGTCGCGGTATTTCTTCACCGCGAGCGAAGATACGAGTTTTATTATTCCGTTGTTGATGTCTTGCATTATCAGTAGCTTTTTTCAAGTTATTAGCACACTAAGCACTTGAGGTTTAAGGCGATAAAACCATATTACAACTCTTTAATCCCCAACGGAGCCACGGCTGGGAGGTGGTGGCACCGCCCTATTGCGATTAAAGTTGGTGGGGTCGTTGCCCGCCTTTTTCTTGGGTTGAGGCACACCAGCGGGCACACTGCCAGGCTGAGCTGGGGCTTGCTGCTTAGGATTCTCTTTGACCTCTGGAGTCGGTGGAACTTGTTTCTCCAAATCTTTGTATTGAGGCGGATCATCAAAGGCGTCGGGATAGGGGTCACCCTCCTTCACCCGTGGCACACGCACGCTGCTACCTGTGTCGTAATGATTCTTGTTAGGTAAAGGAATGTCGCTAACTCGTGGAGCAGGTGTCACCGACACATTGCTGCCTATCGCCATCTCGCCGTCGCTGTTCACGCCATCAAAAGGCTCCAATGGGTCGTCGGGAACCACATCGTTAGGCACTTCCTTGCTCACGATCACATCGGGGTCGCTCTTCTCTTCGGTCTTTGACCTCTCGGCAACCTCTTTTTCGTTGGTGCGCTTGTTATTGTAGAGCACCAACGCCGCTATTGCGCCCACCAAAAGAAGTAAGGCAAGAATTATCCATAGTGCGCGTTTCGACGATAGTTTCTTATTAGAAGTAGGCTGCGGTTGCGCAGCAGCAGGAGTGTCAACGACAGGAGGCACTTCGCCACTCTCAGGAGTTGCCAATGCCAATTCCTGTGCGGGTGTATCGTCATGCACGCCGTCTTCGGTACGCATGGTTTCCTCTACTGGCTCGGATGAGGGTATGAATGGCGGTGGGGTGACAACGACGGGCTCGGGAGTTGCCATTGCTGGCTTAGGAGCGAGAATCACACTGCGTCGCACCATCTTGTCGCACATCAACCTCTCGGTATCTACAAGCAGATGGTCGCCGGCCTCTTGCTCTACCTCAGCCACCTCTATCAGCACTATGCTGTGGTTGGCCGGCACACCATCAGTGAGCATCTTGAGCGACGCCAACTTCTGTGCATTGCTCAGTTCAGGATGGCACAGTACATCTTTAAGTTTCTTGTCGCTCAAAGCACCCGTGATGCCGTCGCAGCACATCACAAAATAGTCGCCAGCCTTAACGTCGGTGATAAATGCCACATCGGGTGCCGCAGCAGTGCTTGGGCTGGGGAGCATGGCACGGGTGAGCACATTCTTCTTCGACGACACCTCGGCCTCGGCACGTGAGATGCGGCCTGCCACAAAGAGGTCGTTCACAAGCGAGTGGTCACGAGAACGATACATCACTTCACGGCGAGAGGGACGCAGGTGATAGATGCGGGTGTTGCCAATGTGGGCAGCAGCAACGCCAAAGTCGCCAACGACAAGTAGCGCCATTGTGGTGCCCATGGGGTAACGGGTAGGGTCGAAGCGGCTATAGGTGGCATCGAGGTGCTCCTGGGCATGAACCACGGCACGGCGCAGCGTTACGCCCGTAAGCTGCTGCGACAGGTCCACATTGGTGGTTATCCATTCGCCCAGAGCCTGTGCCACTACAGCGCTCGCCACCTCGCTATGGGCATGACCGCTGATGCCGTCGCACATCACCATCACTCGCCCACCATTACTGATATTGCCTAAGTTGGGGTATAACGAAATGCGCTGCACAGGCTGTGAACCTTTCTCTATTATTCCTAACGGAGCTTTTAGCTTAATTTTCATTGGTCGTTTTTCTTTTTAAGGTGGGTTCTATAAATTAACTTGAGGTGTTTTTGATTTATTTTCGAGC
>CALAVD010000270.1 GCA_937892085.1 uncultured Prevotellaceae bacterium | reverse complement strand
GAGGTGTATTATAATCCAGGAGCAAGCAGTGTCGACCACAAGGCAGTGCTATCGCAACGGCAAGAGATTTCGCTTGAAACCACCAAGAAGAATAGCTCACAAAAAAGGGATGAATCAAAAGAAAAAGACGATTCATGTAAGATCGACACCACAAGTAGCAACGACCCCGATCGTGAGATAATGACCCGCATCAAGCAGCAACTCAATCAGTTGAGAGCAAAAGATTATGCTCCCAGAAATTTCTTCGTACCCCATGAGATTGAGACCGTGATGGTGGGAGTGCGTGACTTAATTGAAGACACCGGGGTGACAATTAGCGAGGAACGAAACATCCAGTATGGAAAGCAACTCGTGCTCACGTGCCAGTTGCGCAAGGCCGAGCTTAACATCTTCTTTGGCCGTCGTGGATTTAGCGTGGTTGAACAACCACGACGTGGCACCTCACAGCAACTCAACTCCATGTTGGGCGAGCTCGTGAGAGGCTATCTTAATCGCTTGAACAATTAATTATAATGCCACGCAAGAGACCATCACCCCGCGACTTGCTCATGCGCTCTATGCTCAGGCACAAGGCCAGCATTGCCGGGCATCGCATGATAAATGTGAAACGTGCAGGAGAAGTCGATGAATTGCCCACTCTTGAAGAACGATTGAAATTAATACTTGACCTGCTTAAAAATAAAGAACACCAGTCGAGCAACATGATATTCTTTGTGATGTATGACATAGCCAGCAACAAGGTGCGACGTGCAGTAGTTAAATACCTGCAACGTCGCGGATGCCATCGAGCACAGCGCTCTATTTTCCTTGCCGATGTTAAGCCAGAGGTGTGCAACGAGATTCAGCGCGACCTTGCTGCGGTGCAGGCTATGTATGATAACAAAGACAGCATTTTCATAGTTCCTTTATCGGTTGACTATATACGGTCCATGAAAGTGATTGGTGAAAATGTGGATTTTGACCTAATTCTTAAAACAAAAAGCACAATGTTTTTCTAAATTGTTGCATATTTAAAATATATTCTTTAACTTTGCAAGCGTGCTAAATAAAAGGAAACATCATGACTGAAAAAACTAATAGAAAACTATTTATATCATTTCTTGGTGCATCAAACTATGGCGAATGTAAATATCTGATTGACGGGCAAGCGTCGCGCAGTGTGCGTTATGTGCAAGAAGCGATGCTTGAGCACTATGCCCATCAAGGCTGGTATAGTCAGGACTGCGCCTATATCCTTCTCACCGACATCGCCAAGCAAAAAAATTGGGAGAATGATGGGCACCTCACACGAGAAGGCACAGTAATTGAGCAGAAAGGGCTACGCGACTGCCTCGGGACCCTTGGCTTGCCGATGCAAGTGTGCCCCCTTGAGAATGTCCCCCCTGGCAATGATGAGACAGAGATTATGCAACTATTCTCGTTGCTTTATGAGCTGATTAAAGACGGTGACGAACTATATTTTGACATCACTCATGGATTTCGCTATTTGCCCATCATAGCTCTTGTGCTCGGCAACTACAGCAAGTTCCTGAAGAATGTGACGGTGAAATGGATAGGCTACGGCAATTATGAAGGTAGAGACGTTGAGAGCAATGTGGCGCAAGTGGTGGATCTCACGTCAATGTCGCTCCTGCAAGACTGGACTACTGCCGCCGCCGACTTCATCAATAATGGAAATGCAGGTTCGGTTTCTATGCTTACTCAGCAGCAACTAAGACCCATTTTGCGTGAAGCGCGTGGAGCTGACAACAATGCCAATGCCATGAAAAAAATGTCGATTTCGTTAGAGGCCATAGTAAACGATTTCAAGTACTGCAGAGGCTTCAACATTATTGAGTCAAAGAACATGAAGGTGCTAAAGAATAGCCTCAACGACTTGGAGAAGTGCATGATAGAACCACTCACTCCAATAATTGAGAAAATCAATGCCAGCATCAGTGGTTTTGAAGGAGAGGAAAACGTGAAAAATGGCTTTGCAGCTGCACGATGGTGCATCAATAATGACATGTCACAACAAGCCGCCACCATCTTGCAGGAGACAGTCATTACTTTCATCAGCATGAGACATGGACTCAACTACAAAGAGGTGGCACAGCGAAGCATTGCCAGCGATGCTCTCAACATCGTTGCTAATGATATTGCCAAAGAAAAATGGGACATGGCTGAAAATGACAGGGAATTGGTCATGACTTTGATGGCAAATGAACCATTACTAAAGAAAGAAGACTTCTTGAAAACATATAAGAATCTTACTGAATTGCGCAACGACCTCAATCATTGCGGTATGCGCAATAACCCACAGTCGGCAAGCAAGATAAAAGAGAAGATTTTTAATTTTCACACCACTCTCTTCAAATTTCTAAGTGGGGAGTAATTCCCAAAAATCAAATCTACCATGACAATAAACGTGTTGAAAATAATCTTCAAGAATGAGTTGAAGCCTCATGAGGTGACTCTGTTTCGTGGGGCTATTATTAATGCCCTGAATGAGAAGGATGTGCTGTTTCACAATCATGAAGGGGAGAAATTCCGTTACAGCTATCCTCTAATCCAGTACAAGACGCTTGGCGGCAAGGCAGCGATGGTGTGCGTGGGTGAAGGCACTCAAGCCATAGGCGAATTCTTTGCCTCGGGCAATTTCAATGTGATGATTGGCGAGCGTAATGAGCAACTGCAGCTCGAGCGCACCGAGCCACGCCGGTGCAACATCCAGGTGTGGGAACAGATGTTCCGATACCGGCTGCGTCGCTGGGTGCCATTGAATAGCGAGAACTATAAGAAATATATCGAGTGTGAGTCGCTTGCCGAGCGATGCCAGTTGCTTGAGAGCATTCTTAGGGGAAACATCCTCTCAATGGGCAAAGGACTGGGCATAGACTTCGACAAACAGGTGAGAAGCTCAATTACGAAGCTTGATGAGCCTTATCAGGTGACTGTGAAAGGGGTGAAACTCATGTGCTTCAACATTGAGTTTAGCTGCAACGTGTCGCTGCCTGCCCACATAGGTCTTGGCAAGCACGCCAGCCTCAACCACGGCATAGTATATCCAATAGTCAACAAGAAAGACTATGATAATAATTAATTTATAAACTAATTTCTTTTTTGATTAAATCTTCCAAATATACCC
>CALAVD010000269.1 GCA_937892085.1 uncultured Prevotellaceae bacterium | reverse complement strand
AATCAGAATTATGACACACCCTCCAAGGGGGAGTATGATAATTGCAATATAGACAAAAAGGCCTGACTGCCAATTATTTATTGGCCGGCTTACCCCTCCGCCCTTCGGGTACCTGCTCTTTCAGCGTCAATGGGCTGCACCTCAGCATAAGCCAAGCAAGCTTGACATTCTGCATTCGGTTTGCGCCATTGGTCTATCTTCGAGGAGGAGTTTTTAGTTTTGCAACAGCCTCTGAATGATTTTACTCCGATTCAGCATTAAGCTATCATAGTATGGATAAGGATTGTGCTGATGAACATATAGATGAGCATGCCCACGATGTCGTTGGTCACCGTCACAAAGGGTCCAGTGGCAATGGCTGGGTCAATTTTCAGCTTCTCGAGGACGATGGGCACTATGGTACCAAACACCGAGGCAAAGAGCACCACGGCAAAGAGCGAGATCGTCACTGCTAACGATGTGACTATGGCCTTTTGAGTGTCGTCGTGGGCAGGGAAAATAAGATTGTAGATGAACACCAATCCAGCGATGAGCACCGCATTGAGCATCGCCACAAAAAACTCCTTGGCAAGGTGCTTGCCTGCCTGCCTGAGCTCAAGACTGCCATTGGCGAGACCCTGAACCACAATAGCGCTCGACTGGGTGCCCACGTTACCGCCGGTACCTCCAATCAGGGGAATGAACAGCGCCAAGCCTGGAAGAGTCTCCTGCCACTTGGCATCGTCGCCACCACCAAGGATGAGTGCGTTGGCAATACCGCCCACAATGCCTATCAAGAGCCAGGGGAAACGCGCTAAGAACTGCTTCCACACGCTGTCGCCAGTCTCCACATCGGCAACGAGACCGGTAGCCAACTGGTAGTCGCGCTCGCTCTGTTCGCGCACCTCGTCCATAATATCATCAACGGTGATGCGTCCCACCAGGCGCCCTATTGAATCGACCACAGGCATCGCCACGAGGTCATATTTCTCGAAGTCGAGAGCCACATCCTCGATGGGCGTGTCGGTCTTCACCGAGATGGGATTAGGCTCCATCACATATTTTATCTTGTTGGCCGAAGGGTTGGTGATTGTCTTCTTGAGGGGAAACACGCCCTTGAGGCGGTTGTCATCGTCAACGACATAGACGTTATAAATCTCATCCATATCCTCGGCTTGTTCACGCATTGCCTTGATGCAGTCGGGCATCGAGAGGTTCTCGTTCACCACAATCATCTCGGTGGACATCACACCGCCCGCCGTGTCCTCGTCATATTGCATCAGGTCAACGATGTCGCCAGCCTGCTCCACGTCGTCGATGTGCTTAATCACATCCTCTTGGTCGTCTTCGTCAAGCTCTTGAATGAGGTCCACAGCATCGCCGGCATCCATCTGCTCTACGGTCTTGGCGATGGTCTCGTTAGGCATTATTTCGAGCAGGTCGGCACGCTCATCCTCGTCGAGCTCAGCAAGCACGTCGGCCGCCGCCTCCTCGTCGAGCAGCAGCATGACGAAGAGCGCTTCGTCAACGTCATCAAGCTCGGTGATAAGCTCGGCGATGTCGGCAGGGTGCAAGTCTTTTATCTCGGCTTTGAGCTGCTCGCTGTTTTTCGCCTCTATCAGTTCTTTCAACTGCTCTATATTGTCGATGCTAAATTCTTTCATAGTCTTTAATAGCTAACAAGCTGACGAGTAAACAAGCTAACAAGCTACAAGGCAATAGTGTTTTGTTCTCCCTCATGCTTTGTATTACTCTTTTGCTTTATAATTTTGAAGGGTTTTAATTATGTTAGTCAACTCCACAAACTCGCTCACGCTCAGTTGCTCGGGCCGTCGCTTGAACCACTCGGCATACTGCTCGTCGAGGCGTGACAAGGCATCGGGAGGTATCATGCCGCGCAGCGAGTTGCGCAACGTCTTGCGACGCTGACCGAAGGAGGTCTTCACCACGCTCTTGAAAAGCCGTTCGTCGCAGCCGAGGTCGGTGACAGCGTTGCGCACCAGGCGGATGACACCGCTCTTCACCTTGGGAGGCGGGTCAAAAACGTTCTCATCGACGGTGAATAGATACTCGATGTCGTACCACGCCTGCAACAGCACACTCACTATGCCGTAGGTCTTGCTGCCGGGAGCGGCAGCGATGCGCTGTGCCACCTCGCGCTGGAACATACCGCTGCAGCAGGTCACCTGATCCTTGTAGTCGAGCACATGAAACAAGATTTGCGACGAAATGTTATAAGGGTAGTTGCCTATCACCACCATCTCGCCGTCACCACACGCCTCGCGCAGGTCGAGTTTTAGAAAATCCTTCTCGATGATGCGACCGTCGAGGGCAGGAAAGTTCGCCTTTAGGTAATCGACGCTCTCGCCGTCGAGTTCCACCACCTTCAGGTCATGACCATTATCGAGCAGATATTGCGTGAGCACGCCCATGCCTGGCCCCACTTCCAGCACCGGAATGTGCTTGTAGTCATCGACGGTTGCAGCAATGCGCTGCGCCACATCAAGGTCGATGAGGAAATGTTCTCTTTCGAAGACAGCGAGGACCTCGGCGTGGACATGAACGACTACGGCTATGAAGTAGGTGAGGAATCCGTAGAAGAAGAGGCTATTCCTTTCGCCCTTGTAGAGCAGAAACCCCTGTTCCAGGGCGGTGACGCCAACGCCTTCTCCAAGTGGGTCAACCAGCATCTGGCTTATCCCGACATCGCCAAGGAAAACGGCATCCAGGGCCGCGTTACCCTGCAGTTCACCGTGGGCACCGACGGCAGCGTCAGCGGCGTCAAGGTCGTTCGCGGTGTGGACCCTTCACTCGACAAAGAGGCTGTCAGGGTCGTTTCGAGTTCGCCTAAATGGACTCCCGG
>CALAVD010000268.1 GCA_937892085.1 uncultured Prevotellaceae bacterium | reverse complement strand
GCACACCTTGAGTTCCACTTGATACCTCGCTTCATGCCAGTCATATAGGAAGCCTTGCCCCATACTGCGCTGCCTGCCGACAAGCGCAGATAGGTATCGACCTTAATGGAAGTCAAGGTGTGCCCCGTGCCTTTTTGCAGCACAAAGGGTTCGGACAGTTCCTGCCTATCAAGAGCCACACCGAATTGCGTGAGCGATGTCTTATAAGCCATCTCCATCAAAGCAGGATTATCCCAGGCGCTCATCATTGCATCGTTGCTCATTGACAGATGCTCGGCAAGAACCTCGTGTTTAGGAGCCACGTCATCTTTTTGCTGAGCGTGTGCAACAAGTGCTAAGCCTATAAATGATATTATTAGAAAATTGTGTCTCATATCTCTCATGTGCCCATTAAAGTCATTTCCAGTTCAATCTTGTTGTCGTTATCGACCATCAACACATATTCGCTCTGAACCCGAAACGACTGTGTGAACACATCACCATCGGCATTGCGGTATCTCACCACACCCTCAATGTTGATAGAATAGGCTCCACGCAGTATTTCGCTCACAGTTATCACATCCTGAGTCTTTCCTGCGGCAGTCACCACATCGCGGGTGTTGAGGTTCATCATTTCAATCGAATACTGTATCACCTCCATTTCGCCTTCGACGGACAAGATAAGTTCTATCTCACACGATGTTGTGTAATCATCAGAATCTTTGTGACACGATGTAATTGCCACCATTATCATGCACATTAATGTATAAGTAATAAACCTTCTCATATTTTTATATTCATTTCCAAACCAAAATAAGGGGTCACATGGCGGCGAATGGTCACTCCGTCGCGCTCATAGCAGGGACTGTAGTCCCATATCTTGTTGCAGAACATTGCGATGTTCAGGTGGTCCTTGAAGAATTTCTTGGTGACCTTGAAGTTCACATTCATCGCAAAGGGCACCTTGAATAGATCGTACATCGACTCGGTGTTGTTGCGAATCAGATAGCGCAGAAAACTATCCTCGGCATTCTCTGGGAGCCATGTGTGAAGGTTTCCGTCAATATCCATGTATTCATCGGGATAATTGCTGATGGGAAGACGCTGGTTTGACGTGAACCACAAGCATTGCGCCGAAATCGAGAATCCGAGCCGCAGACGGGGAATGTCGGTATCGACGGTGAAATTGGTATTGAACATCTGGTCAGTATATCCTTCGCTGTCTTTATAGATGCCCACGTAGGGAATCTGAGCGTTTCCCACCACTTGCGAGGGGCGCTCCATCGTCGATAACGAGTTGCGATGCACGGTTTTAAACCAAGCGCCATTGATGGTTAGGCGTGTGTGCAACTTCTCGAAACGTCGCGACGAGAAAGTATATTCCACACCTTCTTTCTTGGTCTGGCTACCATTAGAGTAACGGCTGTGGGCGACTAACTCACTGGTGTACTTGTAAGGTAAGCCCTCGATTGCTGGGGGACCACTCAGGGTGTTGCCGTCAATGCCCGATGTGTCATAGATTTTGTATGTATAAGGATTATAAATAGACATCGAGCGGAAGCCAGAGGTCATATTCTCACGGAAGTAAGTCACCGACAAGCGATTGCCGGCAATTATCACGTCGGCGTTGACCTCCCACTTGAAGTTGCGGGCGGCGCGCAGGTCATAGTTGGTGGGGTCAATAACGTATGTCATCAGGTTGATGCGTTTGTAAGCCTCGTTGGGGTGATAATAGTTGAGTTGAACAAGGTCAACAAACACGAGCTCAGGGCACATTTGATCTATGGTGGGCATCTTGGTGTGCTCGCCCATGCCGCCTGTGAGTTTGATATAAGACACCCTATCATTCACCATGAACTGCGGGAACGTCCACGCCACATTCACTCGAGGGTCGAAATACACATGGTTATGCAACAAGTACTGCGTGTCGAGGTTGAGAAGTTGAACGCTTCGCACACCAGCCACGAGTTCAAGGGTGTTGCCAGCTATCATGGTTTTTATATTCTCCTCGGCATAGAGCGACAGGGTGTGGCGGGCGGGAATCAGCGACAAGTCACGAGGGCGACCCGACATACCTGGATAAAGCGGCAGCGTGACATCAAATATTTGTCCCTTGCCATAATTCTTGTCGATACTCCAGTCCAGGCCGAGCATGAGGGTGTTAGACACCTTGCTCGATGGCACCTGCAACTTGGTGTTCACCTTGAGGAACATATTGAATGGCTTACCCTCAACACGATGTTCTGCTGTGTAGCTATAGGGCAATATCACTGCGTCGCTCTCGCCAGGAACGGTAGTTGTTGCCGCAACAGTGGCGCGACGCAGCTGTATCAGTTTCTCGCGCTCTATTATGTCATTGTCGAGAGATGTTGACAATGTAGCGTTAAGAGTCTTGAACCATGAGGTCATGCTATTGGTTTTCAGACTATAAGAAGTGGTAAAAGCATAACGGTTATAGGACGACTTGTAGGTGTCGATAACACCGTCGTTGAGCTCCGGGTCGCTCTTGTCGTTGTCGAACGAGTCCATCATCTTTAGGGCATCAATACAGGCATTGGTCACTTCGTTTATGTTCCAGTGGCGCTTTTT
>CALAVD010000267.1 GCA_937892085.1 uncultured Prevotellaceae bacterium | reverse complement strand
ACAAAAAACTTCGTAATAACAAATAATTGCTTTTTCAAAATTCATAATCATTGGTATTTATCCAGACATTTTTCATTTTTCTTGCTCAAAACAAAATAAATGATTATCTTTATCGCCAAATTTATAACAATTAATCAATAAAAAACGACATGAAAAAATTATTACTTATTATCATTGCCGCCATATGTGCTATGAGCGTATGGGCGTGGAAGCCCATCTTTATAGGGCATCGTGGCTCCTACATGGGAGTGATGAACACCGTTGAGTCCTACACAAATGGTGTGGACCATTATGGCTATCAAGGCCTTGAGTGTGACGTGCGCGTGACCAGCGACGGCTACTATGTCATCAGCCACGACGAGACCACCAATGCCGTGGGCGGCAACCTCACCGTAGCCAGCTCTACCCTTGCTCAGCTGCAAGCTGAGACTTACACTCAGACTCGTGGCGGCGTGACCTACACAGGTCACATCTGCACTGTCGCCGAGTACCTCGACATCTGCGCCGAGAAGAACGTGATTCCTGTAATCGAACTTAAATGGACTACAGGCATCAACAACAACGACATGAGCAAGTTCCCAGGTCTTGCCGCTCTAATCGAAGAGAAAGGCCTCACCGACCGAGCCATCATCCTCACGTCGATGCGCAACTCGCTGGAGTATGGACGCACTAATTTCCCAGCTCTCAAGTGCCAGTTCCTGTGCAACAGCAACTGGTCAACCTATTTTGACTGGATAGTGCAGTGGAACCTCACTCCCAGCATTGAGGCTGGCACCTTTGACAAATACACCGTGAAAAAATTCCACGACAAGGGTCTGGAAGTGGCTGTGTGGACTGTGAACTCACTTGCCAACTACAACCTCTATGGCGAGATGGGCGTAGCTATGATTACTTGCGACTATCTCATGCCCAGCGAGATGCCTGAGCTTGCCGACATCGACTGGGATGCCATTGTGGAGCCCATGGAGCCACTGCAAGTGGTGGTTGACACAGTGTTCTCTTACACCCGTGATAAAGGAAACTTGCCGGCAAATTTTCCCTCTGGGCTTGGTGACGACAACTCGCCCTATACGTCGGCCCAGCAAGCCGCTATCACCAGCGACGGCACCTTCTATGCCAACAACTACACCACCAGCAAGCTGGTTGTTCTCAAGCCCGACGGCACCCTAAGCGAAGCACCAGGCACCAACAGCCACGGCATCTGCTTCGACAGCGCCGGCAACCTTATCCAGCGTAATGATGGCGTGACCCAAACACCAAACTCACTTCTCATCTATCCTGGTGGGGACATCAACGCCACTCCCATCAATGTGGATTTTGAGCTCGACGAGCCGGGGCAGACCAACTTCATCAGCGCCATTGGCGATGTGATGAGCGAGGAAGGTGGTTACGTCTATCACTTCCAGAACGGACGGTCATATATCTCGCTCGTGAAGATTGCCAACGGCGAGTTCGAAGGCACCGAGACGACCGATGGCGTGTCATTTGCTGGTTCCACAGCAGGCGTTGTTTACCCAATAGACGACAATCCTTATCACTTCATCTATCAGGTGCGCAACCAGGGCTACAACCTCTATGAAGACACCGACAAAGGCAAATACATCCCTGGCTCGCTCAACACCACAGTGCCCAACAGCAACTCGTCGGTGGGTGGTGCCTATTTTGAGCTCGATGGCCACAAGATGTTTCTCTACACCAGTGGCAGCAACTACAACGGCGGCTTCTCGATTCGCGACATGAGCGCTGAGGGCACAGCGGTCGCCACCATCCCCCCTATGGGCTCTGGCGGTTACAGTGCTAACCCTTCGGTAGGCTCGTTCTTCCGTGTAGTGCCCGAGCGTGGCAAGAGCGTTATCGTCTATGAATACACCATGGGCAACGGCTATGCAGCCTATCGCATCCACACCACCGACTACACCGCTATCGACGACATCAGCGTCCCCTCACCACGCCCATGCGACAACAACTACTACGACCTCATGGGTCGCAAAATGAACGGCAGCGACCTCCCCGCCGGCATCTATATCCACAACGGTCAGAAAGTCATCATAAGATAACACACTC